>NZ_JAPSJA010000067.1 GCF_031178525.1 Microbacterium sp. | reverse complement strand
GACCACGCCGGGGATGTCGCCGAGACCGTCGCCGTCCGCGTCCGCGAAGCTGCGCGGGTAGATCTGGTAGACGACGGCGTGCCGCCACCAGGTCGGGTCCTTCAGGGCGTCGGGGGTGTCGATGGGAAGCACCTCGGTCATGTGGCGCGGGTTCCTTTCGGTCGTCGGTGCGCTGCGCGGTCTGTCGCGCGTGCGGGTGGGTGGGTGGGCGAGTCGTGCGTTCGGTTCGGGGGGGATCAGCCCTTGACGGCGCCCTGCGTGACGCCTTCCATGACCCAGCGCTGCGTGAACAGATAGGCGACGATGGCGGGCGCCATGGCCATCAGGTACGAGGCGAAGGCGACGTTGTAGTTGTTGCTGAACTGGTTCTGGAACAGGTTCTGGCGCACGGGAAGCGTCTGCAGGGCCGGATCGGAGATGATCAGCGACGGCATCATGAAGTCGTTCCAGGCGTACAGGAACGCGAAGATGCCGACGGTTGCGCTCATGGGAGCCAGCAGCGGGAAGATCAGCCGCCAGAAGGTCTGCCAGGTGGTGGCTCCGTCGATCCGCGCGCTCTCCTCGAGCTCGATCGGGATCGACCGCAGGAACGCCGTGAACAGCAGCACGCTGAAGCTCAGCTGGAACATCGTGGCGAGGATGATCACGCCGACCGGGTTGTCGAGCCCGATGCGTCCCGTGAGCTGGATCTGCGGCAGCGCCACGACCGGGAACGGGATGAACATGGCCGCCAGCAGGTAGAAGAACGACCAGCGGAACAGGCGCCGGTCCCAGTTGCGCACGATCGCGTACGACGCCGTGGCCGCGAGCACGATCGTCGCGACGACCGTCCCCGCGGTCACGAACAGCGAGATGCCGGCACCCACGGGGAAGCGCGTGAGGTTCCAGGCCTGGACGAAGCCGTCGATGCTGAACGGCGCCGGAAGCGAGAACGCGTTGCCGTCGACCGCTTGGCCGCCCGTCTTGAACGCCATGCTGATCGTGACGTACAGCGGCAGCACCACGGTGACCGCGCACAGGATGAGCAGGATGGTGCCCGACCAGTTGACGCGCTCCGCGCCCGTGCGGATCGTGCGCGTGGCGCGGGTCGTCCGGGAGACTTCCGGGGCGCCCTGGGTCGTGTTCGAGGCGGTAGCCGACATCAGAACGTGTTCCTTCCGCGCGTCAGCGAGAGCTGGAGGAGGGAGATGAGCACCGCGACGATGAAGAAGATCGTGGCGTTCGCCATCTGGTAGGCATAGTCGCCGCCGTAGAAGCCCTGCACGATCGTCATGGCGACGCTGCGGGTGGCGGTGCCGGGACCGCCGTTCGTGAGACCCACGATGATGTCGTACGCGTTCAGGAAGTTCTTGAAGCCGAGGATCACGTTGATCACGACGTACCCCGCCACGAGCGGGATCGTGATCCGGAACAGCTGCTGGCGCTTGGTCGCGCCGTCGATGTCGGCCGCCTCGTACACATCGCCCGGCACCGACAGCAGACCCGCGATGTAGATCAGCAGGGTTCCCGGCACCGCCTGCCAGGCGGTGACGATCACGATCGCGATCCACGCCAGATCGGGGTTGGCCAGCAAGCTGGTCTGCAGCCACGAGATGCCGGTCGCGGCGCCCGCCGCAGGCAGCGAGTTGGAGAACAGGAAGTTGAAGACGTAGGCGATGATGATGCCCGAGATCACCATCGGGATCACGAAGATCGTGCGCAGACCGGTCTTGAAGCGGATGCGCGACGTCAGCCCCACCGCGAGCAGGAACGCGATGACATTGACCACGACGACGGTCGCGATCGAGAACCCGAACGTGAACAGGTAGCTGCGCAGCACCGCGGGGTCGCCGAACATCGCGACGTAGTTCGTGAAGCCGTTGAAGCTCCACTCGCCGATCCCGATCGAGTCCGTGAAGCTGAAGAAGATGCCGACCACGCCCGGCACCGTGATCGCGAGCGTGAACAGCACAAGACTCGGCACGAGGAACAGGTAGTAGATCGGCTCGACGCGGCGCTTGCCGTGGTGCCCGGTCGAGGACGCCGCTGTGGGCGCCGGTCCCGTGGTGATGATCGCCTCGCTCATCCGTCCGCCTCCTGCGCATCGGTTCGCGGCGCGGGCGCGCGGAACGCCACGCGTGCCCAGTCCGCATCGATCGTGCGCAGCATCTGGCCGGGGTCGGAGCCCAGCACCATGGCCTGCGCGTAGCCGTTGATCGGGATCGTGCGCGGCACGAGCACCGACGGGCCCTGGTAGATCCGGCCCTCGGCGTAGAACTCGCTCATCCCCTCGATGCGGGGGTCATCCGGCGGGGGCGCATCGGCCGTCGGCGTGAAGCCGAGCTGGGAGGCGTTGTACGCCTCGATGTTCTCGGGCTGGAAGAGGAACTCGAGGAAGTCGCGCGCGGCCTCCGGGTTGCCCCCTTCCTCCGGGATCATGCCTGCCAGGTCCATGTTCACCCGTACGGCGCGGTCGTCCGGATCGTCCGTCATCGGCAGCGGGAACGTGCCGAGATCAAGGTCTTCGGACGTCTTCGCGATCTCGCTGAAGGCCCACGGCCCCTGCAGGTACATCGCCGCCTCGCCGTTCGCGAACGCCAGGTTCCCGTCGCCGTAACCGCGGCTCGCCGCGTCGTCGTTCGTGAACTCGGTGAGCCGGATCATCCGCTCCATCGGCTCGGCGAAGTCCTTCTCGAAGGAGACCTCGGAGTCCGCGCCCACCTCGGCGCCCTCCGCCGCCAGCCCGTCGAAGAAGTCGATCACGTCGAGCGACCCGCCCGCCGCGTAGTCGTACCAGCCCTGGCCTACGGTCCAGTCGTCCTTGAAGGTCGCGTAGATCGGCGTGACGCCGGCGGCCTCGAACGTCTCGCACGCCGCGAGCAGCTCCTCCCAGGTCTCCGGCACCTCCACGTCGTGCTCGGCGAAGAGCTGCTTGTTGTAGATCACGGATGCCGCCATGACCGAGTAGGGGATCGCGCTGACGCGCCCGTCGCACGTGCCGTACTGCGCCATGAGCGGCCCGAGGTCCTCATTGGTGTTGGCGGCCGCCTCGGTGTCGGACAGGTCGATGAGCGCGCAGCGCTGCACGTAGCGGGCGACCTCGTAGTTGTAGTTCGCGAGCATGACGTCCGGCGGGTTGCCGCGCACGAAGCTCGCCGAGACGACGTCGATCCCCGACGTGTCCATCTCGACGCGCACCCGGTCCTGCGACGCGTTGTACTCGCCGACGAGCCCGTTCATGAACTCGATCGCCTCGCGCTTGGAGAAGGCGAACCGGATGGTCTCGCGTCCGTCCGCAGAGCAGCCCGCGAGCGTCGCCCCCGCCAGAGTGAGGGCCGCCGCGGCGGCCGCCAGGCGCACCAGCGGGGTGAATCTCGAAGACACCGTCGTCCTTTCATGGAGTCGGCCGCGCCGGCCTCGCCGGAGTAAATTTGCTGGCCGAATCAAGTCGATTGAGGAAGACTCTCTCAGGACTCGAACGAAAGGTCAAGAGCGATGGCGAAGAGCTCCGCGGATCTCGGCACGGGCCGGTCCAGCCTGGGCCGGGTGCTCGACTTCGCGTGGGGCGCGGGTGTCTTCACCGCGACCGACGCCATGGCCGCCGCCGCGCTGACGCGCTCCACGACGATCGACGCCATCGACACCCTCGTCGCTGCTCGGATGCTGCGGGAGCTGCCCAACGCGCGTGCGGCCGGTGAGTATCGGGCAGGGCGGCCCGCGCGACGGTTCGAGCTGCCCGCGGATCTCGGCACCGTCGCCGGTCTGGATGCCGGGGACGCGCACCTGAGCCTGCAGGTGGCGGATCTCGCGGGTGAGACGATCCTGCACAGCCGCATCGATCTCGACCCGGACCACTCGATTCGCGAGCGCCAGGACGCCGTGCGACGCCACGTGCAGGCGACGCTCGCGGGAGGTGCCCGCGGACCCGTCCTCGCACTGTGCGTCGGAGTCGCGGCACCCGTGGACCGAGACGGGCACTCCCCGCGGCACCCAGACGGGTTCTGGGAGCGCACCAACGCCGGGCTCGTGGATCTGCTCGGCGGCGTGGCCGACGTGGTCGAGGTGAAGAACGATGCGCAGCTCGCCGCCACCGCGGAGGGCGCGGCGGGCGCGGCCGTCGACTGCCGGGACTACGTCGCACTGCTCGCCGGCGAGCGGCTCGGCGCCGGCGTGGTGATCGACGGGCACCTGCTCCACGGCATGCACGGCGGCGTCGGCGAGATGTTCGCCTTCGACTACGTCCGCGGGGTCGACTCGGCCTTCGGTCTCGGCCCGATCCTCGAGCGGCGGGCGCGCGCACTCATCGCGGCAGGGGACGCGGCCCCCGGCGGCGGCCTCGCCGGTCTCGATCCGCGCGAGGTCGACGCCCGCCGCGTGCTCGCGCTCGCGGCCGACGGCGACGCCGATGCACGGCAGGTCGTGCGGACGGTGGGCGAGAGCCTCGCGCGCATCGTGGGGGTGCTCGGCAGCATGTACGACCCGGAGCGGATCATCGTGTGCGGCGGGATCGCCGAGCGCATCGATCCGGTGCTCGACGCCGCCCGAGAGACGCTGGGACCCCATCTGCACCTGCCGGCCCCCGCACTCGTCGCGTCGCGTCTGGGAGCCGACATCGTCACGCAGGGAGCCGTCCTGCGGGCGCTGGAGAGCGCCCGGCAGCTGGCTCTGCCGAAGCTCGCGGAGCGTCGGCTGCGGGAGGCCGAGGACGCACTCCGCTAGGACGCGCGGCGGACGACCGGTGATCCGGAGCGGCGGCCGGTTCTCCGGAGAGGTCGCGTTCTCAGGAGCCGAGACGCGGACCTGCTCCTGAGAACCCCGGATCTCCTGAGAACCGCGATCCGAGGGACTGCCGCGATCGATCCCGCGCTGACAGGATCGGCGCATGAGCCCGGAGCGTGATGCGGCGGCCATCGGCCTGACGGTGCGTGACATCGCCCGCACCCACCCCGAGCCGTCGCGCGCGCTGGTCGAGGACGGCGTCGTCGATGCGATCGAGGAGCTCGCCGCCATGCGAGGGGTGCAGCAGGATCCGATCTGGCATCCCGAGGGCGACGTGCTGACGCACTGCCTGATCGCCGCCGACCTCGCAGCCTCCGACAGCGCCCGCGACGGCATCGCGGGCGAGCGCCGCGAGCTGCTCGTGCTGGCCGCGCTGCTGCACGACGTCGGCAAGCCGCAGACCACGACGCGGAATGCGGACGGCAGGATCATCTCCCACGGCCATGCCGACGCCGGCGCCGCGATCGTCCGGGGCCTGGGCGAGCGGCTGGTCTGGCCGGAGCCGCTCACCGGCGCCCTCGTCGCGCTCGTGGATGCGCACATGGCGACCGCGAGCGTGAAGGGCACCCCGACGCGGCGCGCCGTGCGGCGCCTGAGCGGGCGGCTCGAGGCGGCCGGCACGGGCCTCGACGACTGGGCGCGCGTCGTGCGCGCGGACGGCTCGGCGCGTGGCTCGGCCGCCCACGGCGACGCGGCGGAACCGTGGCTGCGCGTGGCGGCCGAGCTGGATCAGCGCTGACGCATCCGCGTCGCGGCCGAGGCGTGCGCGTAGTCTGTCCGAGGTCCGTTCCGGGCGGGACGGGTCTTCGGAGGAGGGCAGCGCCGGTGGAGTCGATCACGGGGCGTGACATCATCACGGCCCAGGTCGCCCTCGAGCGCCTGGTGCGCGGGATCGACGCGGAGGGGCTCTGCGCGCTCGGTGCGCATGTGCTGATCGGCGAGGACGAGGCCACGCACCGCTGGGCGCCGGACGAGCGCATCGACATCGAGTCCGTGGCGAAGGGCGTGGCGGTTCTCGCCGCGGCGATCGCGCACGACGAGGGCGTCTTCGACATCGACGCCCCCGTCGCCCGCTATCTTCCCGATCTCGCCACCGGGGACGGCGTGGACCGGGTGACGATCCGGCACCTGCTCACCATGACCAGCGGCATCGACCTGCCGTGGACGCCGACGCTGTACGACGACTGGCCGGATCTCGCCCGCGAGTTCCTCAGCCGCCCGTCGCGCGGGCGCGTGACGCAGTACGCCAACGCGAGCACGTACACCGCGATGCGCGCGCTCGCGGCGGTCGTGGGCGACGTGCGCGACTGGCTCGCGCCGCGGCTGTTCGCCCCGCTCGGCATCGACGACGTGCGCTGGGAGCGCTGCCCCCGCGGCTGGATCAGGGCCGCGGGCGGTGTGTTCCTGCGCACGGAGGAGCTGGCGCGCATCGGCAGGCTGATCCGCGACGGCGGCGTCTGGCGGGGCGAGCGCATCGTCTCGTCCGGATGGATCGACGCGATGCATTCGGAGTGGATCGCCACGGGCGGATCCCCGGGCTACGAGCAGTACGCGCTGGCGGGCTGGGCCGGGCCCGGTGAGGCGTGGCGCCTGCACGGCGCGTACGGGCAGCTGCTGGTGTTCGCCGGCGACGCCGTCGTGACGATCACCGCCGACGACCATCCCGGCGGCCTGCGGATGGCCGAGCTCGCGGTCGACGCCGTGAGCCCCTGACCGGTCGGCGCACACGGCCGGTCGGACCCCGTCGTGTGCACCCCGTCGCGACGCCCCGTGCCGGGAGAATGGCAGGCGTCACGACGCGTCCCCTCGACGAGAAAGGCCGGCATGCCGCACGAGTTCACTGCTCACCCCCCGCAGCGCGAGCACAGGATCACGCTTCCGGACGGGCGCACGCTGGCGCTCGGCGAGTACGGGGCACCGGACGGCATCCCCGTGATCTTCTTCGCCGGAGCCGCCAGCTCCCGATCCATGAACGTCGCCGGAAACGCCGCCGAGGCCAGGAACGTGCGACTGATCACGTTCGACCGGCCGGGCCTGGGAGCCTCCAGCCCCGACCCCGCGAAGTCCGCCCGGAGTGTGGCGGCCGACCTCTCCCACGCGCTCGCAGACATCGGCGCCCACACCCCCGTCGCCATCGCGAACTCGCAGGGAGCGGTCTTCGGGCTCGCCGCCTCGGCCGGCGGCATCGTCTCACGCATCGCACTCGTCTCGCCCGCCGACGAGCTCGCCCATCCCGGTCTCAGCGCCCTGCTCACGGCCGACGTCGCCACCTTCGTCCAGCGGATCGCGACCGACGAGGAGTCGATGCGGGAGCTGCTGAGCTCGTTCACGGCCGAGAGCATGATGGACTTCGTCTTCTCGGGCGCGGCCGCCAGTGACGCCGAAGTGTTCGGCGAGGACGACTTCCGCCGCCTGTATCGGACAGCACTCGAGGAGGGGTTCGTCCAGGGCGGCGCCGGCTACGCGCAGGACACGATCATCGCTTCCACGCCGTGGCGGATACCCGAGCGGTCCGTCGGCGACGTGCGGATCTGGTTCGGCGCCGACGACAGCTCGCACTCCCCCGACCTCGGCGACCGGCTGGCGCAGCGCTACTCCGCGGCGCGGCGCGTGGTGCCCGGCGTCGGCGGCGCGCTGGCCTGGACGCACACCGCCGAGATCCTGGACGACCTGCTCGGATGACCGGCCCCGGTGGCGACGAGAGCCGCATCCCCACGGTCGACGAGACCACGACGGTGGATGCCGCGACCGCGCGGGCGGCGGACGGCGACGCCTGGCAGGCACACGGCCTGATCCGCGCCGGGAGCGGCGGAGCGGTCGCCGAGCATCCCGGCGTGCGAACGATGGCCAGCGGCCTGCCCCACCCGCAGTGGAACAACGCCGATGTGCACGACCCGTCCGCCGCGGACGTCGGGGCGGTCGCCCATTGGTACGAGCGCCAGGGCGTGCCGTGGGGCTTCCGGGTGCCGGCCGGTGCCGAGTGGCGACACGGCAGGCTGCTGTTCCGCTGCCGGCTGATGGCGCTCGACGCTTCGACGCTCCGCCCGACCACGGCCGACGGCGTGACGGTGCGAGCCGCCAGCGAGCGGGACCTCGACGACGTCGTCGCCGTGGACGCCCAGGCCTTCGGCGGCGACCCGGCGACGGCGTGGATGCTGCCGCTCCTGCGGTCGTCCCGGGCGACGGTCGCGCTCGCCACCATCCGCGGGCGCGCTGTGGCGACCGGCTACGCGCTCCGATCCGACGGATGGGCCGGCCCGTCCGCGCTGCTCGCGGGCATCGGCGTGCTGCCGGCGGCTCGGCGGCGAGGCGTCGGGGCGGCGCTGTCGTCCTGGCTGCTGCAGCGCGCCTTCGAGGACGGTGCCCGGATCTCGGTCCTCAACCCCGACAGCGACGACGCGGCGCGCGTCTACTCGCGTCTGGGATTCTCGGAGGTCGAGGGCTTCGCCATCCACACCGCGGAGCAGGCTCCACCCGCGCCGGCAGCGCCCGCGCCCGACTCCGGAAACGCGGGCCCTGCGACGAGCTGACGCTCGTTCACCCTGAGACAGCGGTGACTGGCGGAGCTGGACCGCGCGCCATGCCGTTCGATCTCCCTGCGCGACGCCATTCCGCTGTACGGGCGGGCCGGTAGAACGGGAATCCGGCAACGCGCAGGAGTCCGCAGGGGCCGTGTTCGCGATGCCGGCGTTGACAGGCAAGCAGAAACTTGCCTATGGTGTCCGCGTGAGCGACGTTTTCAAGGCTCTGGCCGACGAGACTCGTCGCATCATCCTCGACGAACTGGCGGCCCGCGACGAGCAGACGCTGTTCGAGTTGTGCGTCCGGCTGTCGCATCACGGGCTCACCCCCTCGCGGCAGGCGGTGTCGCAGCATCTCGAGGTGCTCGAATCCGCCGGCCTCGTCCATAGCGAGCGCCGCGGACGCTACAAGTTCCACACCCTCGACACCCGCCCGCTCGCGCAGATCACGGCGCGATGGCCGCTCACACCGGAAGCAGGAACACCATGAAGATCCAGGCCTTCTCCGTCTTCGTCGACGATCAGCAGCGCGCACTCGAGTTCTACACCGAGAAGCTGGGGTTCGCCGTCGCGGCAGACATCCCGATGGGCGAGCATCGCTGGCTCACGGTCGTCGACCCGGCCGCTCCGAACGGAGCCCAGATCTCACTCGAGCCGAACGACCACCCCGCCGTCCCGCCCTTCACAGCGGCTCTGGTCTCCGACGGCATCCCGTTCTGCACCTTCGGCGTCGACGACGTGATCGCCGAGTACGAGCGCCTCCGCGCCCTCGGGGTGCACTTCACGCAGCAGCCTCTCGCGCAGGGCCCGATCACCACCGCCGTCCTGGACGACACGGTGGGGAATCTCATCCAGATCGCCGCCTACGCGACGGAGGGCCCGTGAGCGCGGAGCCCGTTCCGCACGGGACCGCACGGGTACGCCATGCAGGAAGACGGGTGTCGCCGTAGCCGGCGGCGATCACGGCAGCTGCCACACCGGCACTGTCGCCGGCGTCTCGAGAATGCTCGCGCCCCGGGACGGCCCCCTGCAACCACCCGTCTACGCGAAGTCGTTGGCCGGGGCCATGTCCGCGAAACGGGAGAAGTGACCCTGGAAGGCGACCTCGATCGTCGCGGTGGGGCCGTTGCGGTGCTTGGCGACGATCAGGTCGGCCTCGCCCGGGCGGGTGTCCTTGTCGTAGACCGAGTCGCGGTGCAGCAGGATCACCATGTCGGCGTCCTGCTCGATCGAACCCGACTCGCGCAGGTCGCTCACCTGGGGGCGCTTGTCCGTGCGCTGCTCAGATCCTCGGTTCAGCTGCGACAGCGCGATGACCGGCACCTGGAGCTCTTTCGCCAGCAGCTTGAGCGCACGTGAGAACTCGCTGACCTCCTGCTGGCGCGACTCGACCTTCTTGCCGCTGGTCATGAGCTGCAGGTAGTCGATGATCACCATCTTGAGGCCCGCGCGCTGCTTGAGACGACGGCACTTGGCACGGATCTCGACGAGCGTCATGTTGGGGCTGTCGTCGATGAACAGCGGCGCCTCGTGGATGCGTCCGCGCGTCTGGGCGATGTTGGTCCAGTCGCGCGAGTCGAGCGTGCCCTTGCGGATGTTCTGCAGCGGAATGGCTCCCTCGGCGCTGAGCAGGCGCATGGCGATCTCGGCCTTGCCCATCTCGAGCGAGAAGAACACGGCGGGCATGTTGTGCTTGATCGCCGACGCCCGCGCGAAGTCGAGCGCGAGCGTCGACTTGCCCATGGCGGGACGCGCCGCCACGACGATCATCTGCCCGCCGTGCAGGCCGTTCGTCAGCTCGTCCAACTCGGCGAACCCGGTCGGCACGCCCGTCATGCCGCCGTCGCGACCTCCGGCCGCCTCGATCTCCTCCATCGCCGCATCGACCGCGATGGACAGCGGCACGTAGTCCTCCGTGCGCTCGGTGCCCGTGACGCCGTAGATCTCGGCCTGCGCGTTGTTGACGAGGTCGACGGCCTCGCCCTCGCCGGAGTACCCCATCTGCACGATGCGCGTGCCCGCCTCGACGAGGCGGCGCAGCAGCGCGCGCTCGGCGACGATGTTCGCGTAGTAGCCGGCGTTCGCGGCCGTGGGCACGATCGACGTGAGCGAGTGGAGGTAGTCGGCACCCCCCGCGCGCTGCAGGTCGCCGGTCTTGATCAGCTCGTCCGTGACGGCGACGACGTCGGTGGGCTCGCCGTGCGAGTACAGGGAGAGCACGGCCTCGAAGATCAGCTCGTGCTTGGGGATGTAGAAGTCCGAGCCGCGCAGCGACTCGATCACGTCGGCGACCGCGTCCTTCGACAGCAGCATGCCGCCGAGCGTCGACTGCTCGGCGAGCAGGTCGTGGGGAGGCGTGCGCTCATGCTCGCGCGGCCCGCCCAGGCGCTCGGCGGAGATATCGGCGATCGACACGGGGACTTCCTTCCTTTCGGCGAGAGACGTTTCGGGACGCGCTCGCCCGCCTGGCTCCGGGTGGGGTGATCCGGATCCGCGTGCGGTGGGACGCGGTGTCGCAGTCAGGAAAGCAGGGACCTCCGACATCCGCTCGTTCACCGTAGGTTCGGCGTCGCCCCCAAGCAAACCGGCCTGTGGATAACTCTGTGGAGAGGTTGCGGAAACCACCGCAACGCATGTGGAAACCCGCTGTGGAGAACGGCGACGCGCCCGGCGATGCACCTGCTTTATTTCGCCGCTGACCTGCGCTTCCCAGATCCCACACCCTGTGGATGACGTTGTGATTAAACAAGGGCTTGAAGGTTCGCTCGCCCGCCCCCGACTGTGAAGAACTGTCGCCATCCCGATCCGACCGACGGCCGATATGTCAAGACGGAGTGAACGCCGCGTAACGGCGCCGCGGGGCCGGCACGCCGTGAGGGACGCGCGCCCACGAGGCCGGTCGCGCCGCGCCCGCCGCACGCGAAAGCGGGGCGGACCCCGAAGGATCCGCCCCGCTTCGAAAGCGTCGAGTCGCTTTACTTCTTGAGCGCCACGACCTGCAGCGCGATGACCGCCGTGACGTCGTCGTGCAGGCGCACGACGGCCTCGTGGTCGCCCACCGTCTTGATGGCGGTGGGGATGGTGATCTTGCGCTTGTCCAGCGAGCCCAGACCGGCCTCCGACACCGCGTCCGCGATGTCGGCGGTCTTGACCGAACCGAACAGGCGACCCTCGGCGCCCGCCTTGACGGCGAGCTTCACGCGGGTGCCCTCGATCGTGTTCTTCAGGACGACGGCCTCTTCGTGCGTCGCGATGGCGCGAGCCTCGCGTGCAGCGCGGATCGACGTCACCTGCTTCTCGCCACCGCGCGTCCACGCGACGGCGAAGCCCTGGGGGATGAGGTAGTTACGGGCGTA
>NZ_JAPSJA010000288.1 GCF_031178525.1 Microbacterium sp. | reverse complement strand
GTCTTCGAGGACGGGCTGCCGCGCAAGGACCAGTACCGCTCGTTCTCGATCGCCCACACGACGGACGACACCGACTCGATCCATCAGGTCCTCACACGGCGCCTCGCGCACCTCGACCGAGCGGACGAGCCCGAGGCGCAGCCGGACGAGGACGGCGTCGTCAAGAAGCGTCCGCGCTTCGCCTACCCGCCGCAGCTGCTGATCGTCGACGGTGGCAAGCCCCAGGTCGAGGCCGCGGCGCGCGCCCTGCGAGAGTCCGGTCACGAGGAGATCGCGCTCTGCGGCATCGCCAAGCGCCTGGAGGAGATCTGGCTGCCCGGCGACGACTTCCCCGTCATCCTGCCGCGCACGAGCGAGGCCCTGTATCTCGTGCAGCGCCTGCGCGACGAGGCGCACCGCTTCGCCATCTCCCACCAGCGTCGCAAGCGCAAGCGCGACATCCGCAGCGTGCTGAGCGAGGTCCCCGGGCTCGGCGAGGCGCGCATCCGGGCCCTGCTTCGGCACTTCGGCTCGGTCGCCGCGCTGCGCACGGCGACGGTCGAGCAGATCGAGGAGCTGCCGGGCATCGGGCCCAAGCTCGCCGAGACGGTGTTCCGCCACCTGCAGGGAGATCTGCGGGAAGAACGCGCGACGGCATAGGGTTGAGCTGATGGTCGAGGACGCGCACGAGCCGGGTGGCACGGGAGAGGTGCTCATCGTCACCGGCATGTCCGGTGCCGGGCGGTCGACGGTCGCGAACGCGCTCGAGGACCTCGACTGGTACGTCGTCGACAACCTGCCACCGCAGATGCTGCGGCCGCTGCTCGATCTCGCGGGACGTCTGGGAGGACAGCTGCCGCGCGTCGCGGCGGTCGTCGACGTGCGAGGCCGCGATCTGTTCGCCGAGCTGCCCGCGGAGGCGCAGGCCATCCGCGACAGCCGCAACCTGCGGGTCGTGTTCCTCGACGCCTCCGACGAGGTGCTCGTGCGCCGCTTCGAGGCCGTGCGCCGGCCGCACCCGCTGCAGGGGAACGGCACGATCGTCGACGGCATCCACCGCGAGCGGACGCTGCTGGCGCCGCTGCGTGAGGGCGCCGACGTGATCATCGACACCTCTCGGTTCAACATCCACCAGCTGGCGAACCGCGTGGGGGACCTGTTCGCCGACGCGGAGGCGCCCGCCCACATCGTGACCGTGCAGAGCTTCGGTTTCAAGTACGGACTGCCCCCCGACGCCGACCTCGTGGCCGACATGCGCTTCCTGCCGAACCCGTTCTGGAACGACGATCTGCGGGGGCTCACAGGCGAGGACGCCGAGGTCAGCGACTACGTCATGGCGCAGGACGGCGCGGCGGACTTCCTCGACGCGTACGCGAACGCGCTCCGCCCGGTGCTCGCGGGCTACCAGCGGGAGAACAAGCGGCACTCCACCGTCGCGGTCGGCTGCACGGGCGGCAAGCACCGCTCCGTCGCGATGGCGATCGCCCTCGCCGAGCGCCTCAAGGACGCGACGGGCGTGTCGGTGCGCGTGCGGCACCGCGACCTCGGGCGCGAATGACCCGGGCTAGCGCCTCCGGCTGAGAAGTCACCCCCGGTGGCGGAGGGCCCGCGGAAGGTAGGCTGAGTCTTCGCGCCGATCGTGGCGCTGCAGTCTCAGAAGTAGGGGGAACGTTGTCTTTGACCGCCGATGTCAAGGCCGAGCTTGTCGCCGTGCGCGACCCGCGTCCGTCGGTGCGCGTCGCCGAGCTGACCGCGCTTCTGCGGTTCGCGGGCGGCCTGCACTCGATCGCCGGACGCGTGGCGGTCGAGGCCGAGGTCGACACCCCCGATCTGGCCCGCCGCACCGCGCGCGACATCGCCGAGATCTACGGCGTGCGTCCCGAGCTCGCCCGCATCCAGGGCTCCGGCAGCCGCGAGGGCGAGTACTTCGCCGTGCGCGTCGTCGACGGCGGCGAGACGCTCGCGCGCCAGACCGGCCTGCTCGACGTGCGCCGCCGCCCCGTGCGCGGCCTGCCGAACAAGCTCACCACAGGCTCGCGGGACGATCTCGCGGCCGTATGGCGCGGCGCGTTCCTCGCCTCGGGCAGCCTGTCGGAGCCGGGTCGCTCGGCGTCGCTCGAGATCTCGTGCCCCACGGGCGAGGCGGGCATGGCCCTGGTCGGCGCCGCCCATCGCATCGGCGTCGCGGCGAAGGCCCGCGAGGTGCGCGGTGTGCCGCGCGTCGTCGTGCGCGAGGCGGAGGCCATCCGCGGCATGCTCGTCGCGATGGGCGCCGCGCAGACCGCGACCGAGTGGGACCAGCTGCGCCAGCGCCGCGAGGTCCGTGCGGGCGTGAACCGCCTCGTGAACTTCGACGACGCGAATCTGCGCCGCTCGGCTCAGGCCGCCGTCGCCGCGTGCGCGCGTGTGGAGCGTGCGCTCGAGATCCTGGGCGACGAGGTGCCGCCGCACCTGCGTCAGGCCGGCGAGCTGCGCCTCGCGCACCGCGACGCCAGCCTGGACGAGCTCGGTCACCACGCCGACCCGCCGCTGACCAAGGACGCCGTCGCGGGACGCATCCGCCGGCTGCTGGCGATGGCCGACAAGCGCGCGGAGCAGGACGGCGTGCCCGGCACGGAATCGGCCGTTCCCGCCGGTTCTTAGGCCACGGCCGCGATCCGCGCAACAGGGAGTCCCGCGGCCTTCCGGCGTCACTAGGATGAGGATCGTCCGGTCCCGTTGCGAAAGCGACGCGGAGGCACACCGATAGCGCCGGCAGCCCGGCGCGGATGGGAACATCGCATGGCTGTCTACACCCTCCCCGACCTGCCCTACGACTACGCGGCGCTCGAGCCGCACATCAGCGGCAAGATCATGGAGCTGCACCACGACAAGCACCACGCCACGTACGTCGCCGGAGCCAACACGGCGCTCGAGCAGCTCGCCGCCGCGCGAGAGGCCGGCGACTTCGCCAACGTGA
>NZ_JAPSJA010000066.1 GCF_031178525.1 Microbacterium sp. | reverse complement strand
GTCGAGACCGACGCGCCGTTCCTCACGCCCGTGCCGCACCGCGGCCGCCCCAACGCGCCGTACCTCGTTCCCGTCACGGTGCGGTTCATGGCCGCTGAGCTCGGCCTCGACGTCGACGAGCTGTGCGTCCGCATCGCGGCCAACACCGTCGAGGTGTACGGCGAGTTCTGACGCGGCCCGTCGACCCGCGACAATGGACGGATGGTCACTCTGCTCGGGCCCACCGAGATCCGCTCGCTCGCCGCGTCGCTCGACGTCACCCCCACGAAGAAGCTGGGGCAGAACTTCGTCGTCGACGCCAACACGGTCCGCAAGATCGTGCAGGTCGCGCGCGTGGACGAGGACGACAGGGTCGTCGAGGTGGGACCGGGGCTCGGATCCCTGACGCTCGCGATCCTGGAGACGGGCGCGCGGGTGACGGCGGTCGAGATCGACCACCGGCTTGCCGAGCGGCTGCCCGAGACCGCGGCGCAGCACGGCGTCTCCGAGGGCGCGCTCACGGTCGTCGACGCCGACGCGCTGCGTGTGACCGAGCTGCCGGGCGACCCCACCGTGCTGGTGGCGAACCTGCCGTACAACGTTTCTGTGCCCGTGCTGCTGCACTTCATGGAGACGTTCCCGCGACTCGAGCGCGGCGTCGTGATGGTGCAGGCCGAGGTAGGCGAGCGCCTCGCCGCCCCGCCCGGCAGCAAGGTCTACGGGGCCCCGAGCGTGAAGGCCGCCTGGTACGGGCCCTGGCGGCTCGCGGGCACGGTGTCGCGGCAGGTGTTCTGGCCCGTGCCGAACGTCGACAGCGTGCTCGTCGCCTTCCAGCGCGACCCCGAGCCGCGCGGTACCGAGGACGAGCGGCTCCGGACGTTCCGCATCGTCGACGCGGCGTTCCAGCAGCGTCGCAAGATGCTCCGTCAGGCGCTCGCGGCCGTGCTCGGCGGCACGGCCGCGACGGCGAGCGAGGTGCTCGAGCGGGCGGGTGTGGCGCCGACCGCGCGTGGCGAGGAGCTCGCGATCGACGACTTCGTCCGGATCTCCCGCGCGATCGGGCAGATAGCCTGAAGACGTGATCCCCACCCCGCGAGCGCGCGCCAGCGTCGCATCGAGCGAGCGCAGCGAGTCGACGTGACCTTCGCCGAGGAGATCCCCTCCGTGCGCGTGCGCGCTCCGGGCAAGATCAACGTCTATCTCGAGGTGGGTGCGCTGCAGGGCGACGGCTACCACGAGCTCGCGACGGCGTTCCAGGCCGTGTCGCTGTACGAGGACGTCGTGGCCACGCAGTCCGACGAGTTCACGCTCTCGATCTCCGGCACGGTCGACCTCGACGGCGTGCCGACCGACCGCCGCAATCTCGCCCTGCGCGCGGCGCTGCTGCTCGCCGACGAGACCGGCTACGAGGGCGGGGTGCACCTCGATGTGCACAAGCAGGTGCCGGTCGCGGGCGGCATGGGAGGCGGATCGGCGGATGCGGCCGCCGCGCTGCTCGCCTGCGACGCGCTGTGGGACACGCGCCTGACGGGCCCCGAGCTGCAGCGCCTCGCCGCGCGGCTCGGTGCCGACGTGCCGTTCGCGCTCAAGGGCGGCACCGCGGTGGGTACGGGGCGCGGCGACCTGCTGAACCCCGCGCTCGCGCGCGGCCGGTTCGACTGGGTGCTCGTCACGAGCGAAGAGGGAATGTCGACGCCCAAGGTGTACGGCGAGCTCGACGCGCATCGCGAGCGTCACAAGGTCGACATCGGCCCCGTCGTGCAGCGACCGTCGGTCGACGCCGAGGTGCTGCACGCGCTGCGCGCGGGCGACGCCGCGATGCTCGCGGCCGCCCTGCGCAACGACCTGCAGGTCGCCACCCTGCGCCTGCGGCCCGATCTCGCCGCCGTGCTGGAGGAGGGCGAGTCGGCGGGCGCGCTGGCCGGCATCGTGTCGGGTTCCGGTCCGACCCTCGCCTTCCTGTGCCGGTCGGCCGAGCATGCGCTCGAGCTGCGCACCGCGCTCGAGGCGGCCGGTCACGGCGCGCTGCACGCGCACGGTCCCGTGCCCGGCGCGCGCATCGTCGGCTGACCATCCCGGGATCCGCCTCGATCCGTCCTTCACCTGTCCGGATGTCCCCGAGCGGGGTTACGCTCGCAGCATGCGCGCACTCTGGCGGGACCACGTCGTGGCCGAATCCCCGGACGATCGGATCGTCATGATCGAGGGCAACCGGTACTTCCCGCCGGACACGCTCGATCGATCGATGTTCCACGCGAGTCCCACCCCGTACACGTGCGCCTGGAAGGGCGAGTGCCAGTACTGGACCCTGCGCCACAGCCAGGGCGAGGTGCACGACGAGGCGGTCGATGCGGCCTGGAGCTACCCGACCCCGCATCACAGCGCGATCGAGCGCGTCGGCGTCGACTTCTCGGGCTACGTGGCGTTCGGCAAAGACGTCCGCATCGTCGCCTGATCCGGCGGCGTGGGCATCGAGTTCCGGTCCGTCCGCAAGACCTACGCGGACGGACGCGGCGAGACCGTCGCGGTCGACGACGTCAGCCTGATCGTGCCGTCGCATCGCACCGTGGTGCTGCTCGGGTCCTCCGGATCCGGCAAGACCACGCTGCTGCGCATGGTGAACCGCATGGTCGACCCCACGTCGGGCGCCGTGCTGATCGACGACGAGGACGTGCGCGACAAGGATCCGGTCAGGCTCCGCCGCGGCGTCGGCTATGTGATGCAGCAGGCAGGGCTGCTGCCGCACGTGCGCGTGATCGACAACATCGCGACCGTGCCGGTGCTGAACGGCGTGGCGCGGAAACAGGCGCGCGAGCACGCGGCCGAGCTGATGCAGACGGTCGGCCTCGACGCGCGCCTGGCGAACCGTTACCCGTCGCAGCTCTCGGGTGGCCAGCAGCAGCGTGTCGGCGTCGCACGGGCGCTCGCGGCGGATCCGAACATCCTGCTGATGGACGAGCCGTTCGGCGCGGTCGACCCCATCGTGCGCCGCGAACTGCAGCACGAGCTCCTGCGCCTGCAGCAGGAGCTCGGGAAGACGATCCTGTTCGTCACGCATGACGTCGACGAGGCGTTCCTGCTGGGCGACGAGGTCGTGATCCTGGCGACGGGCGGCCGGGTCGTGCAGCGCGGCACCCCCGCAGAGATCCTCGCGGCGCCGGCCGACGACTTCGTGGCCGACTTCGTCGGTGTCGCCGGCGGCAAGCGTGAGCTGACGCTGCGCACCTCCGGTGACAGCACGGTGGTCGTCGACGGATCCGGTCGCGTGCAGGGGGTGCTGCGCGCGGAGGGCGGCGGATGAGCTGGGTCGCCGACAACATCGGTCTCATCCTCTCGCTGACGGGCGAGCACCTTCAGCAGAGCCTGCTGCCCATCGTCTGGGGTCTGGTGCTGTCGCTGCCGCTCGGGTGGATCGCGCACCGCTGGCGCGCCGTGCGGGGTCCGGTGATCGCCATCACGGGCCTGCTGTACACGCTTCCCTCCCTCGCGCTGCTGCCGCTGCTGCCGGTGCTGTTCGGCATCAGCGCGCTGAGCGAGCTGAACCTCGTGCTCGCGCTGACGATCTACGCGGTGGCGATCCTCGTACGCTCGGTGGCCGACGGCTTCGACTCGGTCGACGGGGATGTGCGCCTCGCGGCGGTGGCGATGGGCTACGGGGCCGGCCGGCGGTTCTGGGGCGTCGAGCTGCCGCTCGCGGGACCCGTCATCCTCGCCGGGCTGCGCGTCGCGGCCGTGAGCACCGTCGCCCTCGCCACGGTCGGCATCCTGATCGGCGTCACGAACCTCGGCTACCTGTTCACGAACGGCTTCCAACGGCGCATCGTGGAGGAGATCTTCGCCGGCGTCGTGGCCGTCGCGATCGTCGCGCTCGTCGTCGACCTGCTGCTCGTGCTCGCCGGGCGCCTGCTGCTGCCCTGGGCGCGCCTGTCAGGAGCGAAGGGGAGCCGCGCGTGAACCTGCTGCGGGAGGCCCTCGCGTGGCTGTTCTCGCCCGAGCGGCTGGTCGGGTCGCACCCGCTGCCCGAGGCCGCGCTCGTCCACCTCTTCTACACCTTCGCGGCCGTCGCCATCGCGGCCGCGATCGCGGTCCCGTCCGGCTGGGCGATCGGGCACACCGGCCGCGGCCGCGAGGTCGCGGTCGCGATCTCGGGTGCCGCCCGCGCGATCCCGTCGTTCGGGCTCATCCTGCTGCTCGTGCTCCTGATGGGTGTGACGCGCAAGCCGGAGGCCGCGATGATCGCCTTCGTGCTGCTGGCGATCCCGCCGATCCTCGCGGGCGCGTACGCGGGGCTCGAGGCGATCGACCGGCGCACGATCGATGCCGGGCGCGCGCAGGGGATGACCGAGTGGCAGATCCTGTGGCGCATCGAGGCCCCGCTCGGGCTGCCTCTGCTCGTGGCGGGGCTGCGCTCCGGAATGCTGCAGGTGGTCGCGACCGTGACGCTCGCGGCCTACGTGAACCTCGGCGGCTTGGGGTACGACATCATCCAGGGGATCGCGCTGCGCCGATTCGACCAGGTGCTGGGCGGCGCGCTCGCCGTGGCCGCGCTGGCGCTCGTGCTCGACGGCGTGTTCGCGCTGCTGCAGCGGGCCGCGCAGCCGCGACATCTGCGCGAAGGACCGCGGCATCGGAAGCGGACCGGTCCCGGTGTCCCCGCCACCGCGTAGGCTCTCGCCCAGGACGACGGAAGGCGCAGTGATGAGCACGGTGGGTTGGACCAAGAGGATGCGCGGCGCGACGCTGGCGGGTGCCGCCGGACTGGCGCTGGTGCTGGCGGGATGCGGGTCGAGCGACCCCCTCGCGGAGCCGAGCGAGCCCGCGGGCGAGGAGACGACGGGCGGATCGGAGACGATCGTCGTCGGATCGCAGGCGTACGCCTCGAACGAGATCATCGCCGAGATCTACGCGCAGGCGCTCGAGGGTGCGGGCTTCGAGGTCGAGCGGAAGTTCTCCATCGGCCAGCGCGACGCCTACCTGCCGTCGCTCGAGAGCGGCGAGGTCGACCTGTTCCCCGAGTACACGGGCAACCTGCTGCAGTTCTACGACGCCGGCACCGAGGCGCGCACGGCAGACGACGTGTACGCGGCGCTCACCGAGGTGCTGCCGGAGGGGCTGACGGCGCTCGACCAGTCGACGGCCAGCGACCAGGACTCGTACACCGTCACGGCGGAGTTCGCCGAGGAGAACGGGCTCACCACCATCGCCGACCTCGCCGACGTCGAGGGCCCGCTCACGCTGGGCGGCCCGCCTGAGCTCGAGGAGCGCCCGTACGGCCCGACCGGGGCGAAGGAGCTCTACGGGGTCGACCTCGAGTTCTCGGCCACGGGTGACACCACGGTCGAGGAGCTGCTGGCCGGCACGATCGACGTCGCGAACGTCTTCACGGCCGACCCGCGCATCGAGACCGAGAACCTCGTGCCGCTGGAAGACCCGGAGGGTCTGATCCTCGCCTCGAACGTCGTGCCGATCGCATCGAGCGACATCGCCGAGGAGATCGCCGACGTGATCGATCCCATCAGCGCTGCGCTCACGCCCGAGGGGCTCGTGGGGCTGAACGTGCAGAACACCGTCGAGCAGCGGTCGCCCGAGGACGTCGCAGCCGAATGGCTCGAGGCCAACGGCCTGGGCTGATGCTCGAGCTGTACGGCGAGGTGCGAGCGGCGTACCGCGAGTTCGCGCGGTACGCCGCCGGCGCGTCCGACACGTTCGCGCAGTGGGCGCTCGCGGTCGCGGAGGACGACGAGGTCGTCGCGTGGCTGGGCGAGCTTCCCCCGGTCAAGCGTCAGCCGAACCTGGTCTTCGCGGCCGCGCGCCTGCACGGCGTGCCTGCGCCCGGCCCGTACGAGGGCTTCCGTGCAGCCGTGCTCGGCGGCGAGGGCGTGGCGATCCGCGACACGATCCTGACGCACGCCACGCAGACGAACGAGGCCCGGCGGCTCGCCACGCTGCTGCCGGCGCTCACGCTCGCGGCAGGGGGACGCCCGCTCGCGCTGATCGAGCTCGGCCCGTCGGCCGGTCTGTGCCTGCTTCCCGATCGCTGGTCGTACCGCTGGCGCACGCCGAACGGCGAACACACGATCGGCGGACCGGATGATCCGGAGCTGGACTGCGACGTCACGGGCCCGGCGCCGCTGCCCGCCGAAAGGCCGGCGGTGGCGTGGCGCAGCGGGCTCGACATCGCGCCGATCGACGTGCGCGACGACGAGCGGGTGCGCTGGCTCGAGACCCTCGTGTGGCCCGAGCAGCACGAGCGCCTGGCTCGTCTGCGCGCGGGCGTGGAGCTGGCCCGTCGCGACCCCCCGCCCATCGTGACGGGTGACCTGCGGCGGGATCTGGACGCCCTGATCGACCGGGCGCACGCGGAGGCGCCCGACGCGGCGGTGATCGTGGTGCACAGCGCCGTGATCATGTACCTCGAAGGGTCAGACCGCCGTGACTTCGAGGCCGCGATGCGTGAGCGCGTCGCGGAGGGCCGGTGCCACTGGGTCAGCATGGAGGCCTCGGGCGTCGTGCCCGGGCTGGTGGCCGAGGTGCCCGCCGGCCACCTCGTGCTGGGCCTCGACGGGGACGCCGTCGCGTCCGCCGACCAGCACGGCGCCGCCCTCGGCTGGCTGCGCTGACCGGACGGTCGCCGCTGCAGGGTCACCGGTGTGCGTCGGCGAGACGATCCCTGCATAATGAAGCCACCGGGTGTGAACGTGCACATCCGGTGCCGCGCGGAGGCGGGGCGGCTCGGGGACAGCGCTGGCGCTGAAGCGGGACCGGAGAAGAGCGAGGGCATTCGTGGACCAGGCGACGGAACGTGCGCGGATGCCGAGCATCCGCGACGTCGCGCGCTTGGCCGGCGTCTCCCACCAGACCGTTTCGCGCGTCCTGAACGATCATCCGAGCATCCGGCCCGAGACGAAGCAGCGCGTGCTCGACGCGATCTCGGTGCTCGACTACCGGCCGAATCTCGCCGCGCGCGCGCTCGTCACGAGCCGCTCGAACCTGATCGGCGTGATGTCGGCGACGATCGGCGAGTTCGGACCCGCGTCGTCCATCGCGACGATCGAGGAGGCCGCCCGCGTCGAGGGCTATGCGGTCACGACCGTGAACCTCCCCGCCACGACGCCCGAGGCGATCGGCGCCGCCGTGCGGCAGCTCGTGCGCGAGCAGATCGCCGGCATCGTCGTCATCGCGCCGCAGGTGCGGGTGTTCCATGTCCTGCGGGGAATGGCCATCGACGTACCCTTCGTGAGCCTTCAGACCGCCTCCGGAGCGACGGGGGAGACCCTCGCCGCCGACCAGGTCGAGGGGGCGCGGCTGGCGACGGCGCACCTCGTCGCGCTCGGCCATCGAGACATCATCCATCTCGCGGGCCCGCAGGACTGGATCGAGGCCGAGTCGCGTATGCGCGGCTATCTCGACGCCCTGCGGGAGGCGGATCTGCCGACGATCGCGCCCATCCGGGGCGACTGGACGGCCGACTTCGGCCACTTCGCCGGCCAGGAGCTGGCGCGCCGCGGTGACTTCACGGCGGTGTTCGCCGCGAACGACCTCATGGCGATCGGCCTCATGCATGGCTTCCGCGACGCGGGGCTCGAGGTGCCGAGGGACGTCAGCGTCGTCGGCTTCGACGACATCCCCGTGGCGCCGCACGTGTGGCCGCCGCTGACCACCGTGCACCAGGACTTCCCGGAGCTCGGTCGCCGCGCGGTCGAGCTGCTCCTCGCCGAGATCCGCGGCGAGGACACGCCCGCTTTCGGCCCGCTGGAGCCGGTCATGCTCGCGCGCGAATCGAGCGCGGCGCCCCGCCGCGGCTGACGTTCGCCGGCGCGCTTGACATGTCGCCCGAGGGGATGCACGATGTACTCCGATGTGAACGGTCACAAACCTCACGGATGAGGTACCCGAGTGATCCAGACAGCGAGGTCGAAGTGAGCAACACGGCAGCCATGCCGGCGGTGTCCGCCCCCATCCTCGAGATGCGCGACATCTCGAAGGAGTTCCCGGGCGTCAAGGCGCTCTCGCACGTCAGCCTCACGGTGCAGGCGGGCGAGATCCACGCGATCTGCGGCGAGAACGGCGCCGGCAAGTCGACGCTCATGAAGGTGCTGTCGGGCGTGTACCCCTACGGCTCCTACACGGGCGACATCCTGCTCCGGGGCGAGGAGATGCGCTTCCGCGACATCCGCGCGAGCGAGTCGGCGGGCATCGTGATCATCCACCAGGAGCTCGCACTCATCCCCGAGCTGTCCATCACCGAGAACATCTTCCTCGGCAACGAGGTGCGCGCCGGCATCGCGATCGACTGGCGCGAGGCGCGCATGCGGGCGGTCGAGCTGCTCGCGCGCGTGGGTCTCGAAGAGGACCCCGACACCCAGATCAAGGCGCTCGGTGTCGGCAAGCAGCAGCTCGTCGAGATCGCGAAGGCCCTCAACAAGGACGTCAAGCTGCTGATCCTCGACGAGCCGACGGCGGCGCTCAACGAGGACGACTCGCAGCATCTGCTCGACCTGATCCTCGGCCTGAAGGGCCGGGGGATCGCGTCGATCATCATCAGCCACAAGCTCAACGAGATCGAGCAGATCGCGGACGAGATCACGATCATCCGCGACGGCCGCAAGGTCGAGACGCTCGACATCACCAAGGGCGAGATCAACGAGGACCGGATCATCCGCGGCATGGTGGGGCGCTCGCTCGAGAGCCGCTATCCCGACCGCGAGTCGCACCCCGGCGAGGTGTTCTTCGAGGTGCGGGACTGGGTCGTGCGCCACCCGACGGTGTCGGAGCGCTTCGTCGTGAAGGGCTCCAGCCTGCACGTCCGCCGTGGCGAGGTCGTCGGCATCGCGGGCCTCATGGGCGCGGGCCGCACCGAGCTCGCGATGAGCATCTTCGGCCGCTCGTACGGCGAGTACGTGTCCGGCACGATCGTCAAGGACGGCCGCGAGATCGAGCTGACCGACGTCTCGAGCGCGATCCGCAACGGCCTCGCGTACGTCAGCGAGGACCGCAAGGTGCTGGGCCTCAACCTGCTCGACACGATCAAGCGCTCGACGGTCTCGGCCAAGCTGTCGAAGATCGCCCAGCGCGGCGTCGTCGACGAGCGCCTCGAGCACCGCATCGCGGAGGAGTACCGCCAGGCCCTGCGGATCAAGACGCCGAGCGTCGACGTGGGCGTCTCGACCCTGTCGGGCGGCAACCAGCAGAAGGTCGTGCTGGCCAAGTGGATGTTCACGGATCCGGATCTGCTGATCCTCGACGAGCCCACGCGCGGCATCGACGTGGGGGCGAAGTACGAGATCTACCAGATCATCAACGACCTCGCTGCGGCGGGCAAGGGCGTGATCGTGATCTCGAGCGAGCTTCCCGAGCTGCTCGGCATCAGCGACCGGATCTACACCGTGTTCGAGGGGCGGATCACCGACTGCCTCGACGCCGCAGACGCGACCCCCGAGGCGCTCATGCGCAGCATGACCTCCCTGAGCCAGAAAGCGATCGCATGACAAGCACCACCGAGACCGAGAACCGCGGCTTCCGCTTCAGCGACATCCGCACGATGTTCGGCGGCGGACAGTCCGTCACGCGCCAGTTCGGCATCCTCGGCGCGCTGATCGTCATCATCCTGCTGTTCCAGGTGCTCACGCTCGTCTTCCGCGGCGCCGGGCTCACGCTCTCGAGCGGCAACCTGATCAACGTCGTCAACCAGTACTCGTACATCCTGATCCTGGCGATCGGCATGGTGATGGTGATCATCATGGGTCACATCGATCTGTCGGTCGGATCCGTCGCGGCCTTCACCGGCATCATCGTCGCCAAGTCGATGGCCGACTGGAACCTGCCCTGGCCGCTCGCGATCCTGCTGGGTCTCGGCGTGGGCGTCCTGGTCGGGGCGTGGCAGGGCTTCTGGGTCGCGTACGTCGGGGTGCCGGCGTTCATCGTGACGCTCGCGGGCATGCTCTTCTTCCGCGGCGCGAACCAGTGGATCGGCGACTCCCAGACCGTCGCGGTCCCGCGCGAGTTCGTCTACATCGGCGCCGGCTATCTGCCCGAGATCGCCGTGCCGCTGCCGTTCAACGTGCCCACGATGATCCTGGCCCTCCTCGGCGTCGCGTGGATCGTGTTCAACGAGCTGCGCCTGCGCCGCATCCAGAACAAGATGGGCGCCGCCAAGGCGCCGCTGTGGGTCAGCGTCCTGAAGATGCTGCTGCTCGCCGCCGTGATCCTGTGGGCCGGATGGATGTTCGCGACCGGTCGCGAGGGCACCAGCTTCCCGGTGTCGGGCATCATCCTGCTCGTCCTCGTGATCATGTACTCGTTCCTCACGAACAGCACGGTGTTCGGTCGCCACATCTACGCGGTCGGCGGCAACCGGCAGGCGGCGCGCCTGTCGGGCGTGAAGGACCGCTGGGTCGACTTCTTCGTGATGCTGAACATGTCGGTGCTGGCCTCGATCGCGGGCATGATCTATGTCGCCCGCGCCACGGCCTCCGGCCCGCAGGACGGCAACGGCTGGGAGCTCGACGCCATCGCCTCGGTGTTCATCGGCGGCGCGGCGGTCTCGGGCGGCATCGGCACCGTGATCGGCTCGATCATCGGTGGTCTCGTGATGGCGTTCCTCAACAACGGCCTGTCGCTGCTCGGCGTCGACGCCTCGCAGGTGTCGATGATCAAGGGCCTCGTGCTGCTGATCGCGGTCGGCATCGACGTGTGGAACAAGCAGCAGGGCCGCCCCTCGGTCATCGGATTCCTGATGAACCGGCGCAAGGCCATCGCCGACTTCTCCGGCGACATCCCGACTCCCGCCGCAGCGGACGCGGCCGGAAAGAAAGAGACCGCGGCTCGCAGGTGAGTCGTGCTCTCGTCCCGATCACAGAAAGTGACACCAACCACATGAAGAAGATCGCTCTCACCGCCACCGCGGCCTTCGCGGTCCTGGCGCTCGGTCTTGCCGGCTGCTCCTCGGAGCGCGGCGGCGACACCGGCGGCGGCGCTGCCCCGGGTGAGTCCGAGGCTCCCGCGGGCTTCGAGGAAGGCGCCCGCATCGGCATCGCGCTTCCCGACAAGACCAGCGAGAACTGGGTGCTCGCGGGCGACCTGTTCACGCAGGGGCTCGAGGACGCCGGCTTCCAGGCGGACGTGCAGTACGCGCCCGCGAGCAACACGGTCGCCGAGCAGCAGAACCAGATCCAGGCCATGGTCACCTCCGGCGCGAAGGTCATCGTCATCGGCGCGAAGGACGGCAAGCAGCTCTCGACGCAGGTCGAGGCCGCCCGCGACGCCGGTGCGTACGTGATCGCGTACGACCGCCTGATCGAGAACACCGAGGCCGTCGACTACTACGTGGCCTTCGACAACTTCAAGGTCGGCGAGCTGCAGGGTCAGGCCCTGCTGGACGGTCTCGAGGCGAACGCCGGCCACGACGCTCCGTACAACATCGAGCTCTTCTCGGGCTCGCCGGACGACGCGAACGCGGCCGTGTTCTTCGACGGCGCGATGAGCGTCCTGCAGCCCAAGATCGACGACGGCACCCTCGTCGTCGGCTCGGGTCAGACCGAGATCGGCCAGACCGCCACGCAGGGCTGGCTCGCCGAGAACGCCCAGGAGCGCATGGACGGCATCCTGACGTCGACGTACGGCGACAAGGAGCTCGACGGCGTGCTGTCGCCGAACGACACCCTGGC
>NZ_JAPSJA010000287.1 GCF_031178525.1 Microbacterium sp. | reverse complement strand
CTGCACCGCGAGCTGCAGCGCCGCGAGAGCGAGGCGATCGCCACGCCCGAGGAGGCGCGCCGCGCCAACACCGAGCTGCGGCTGCGCATGCGCGACAGCCACAACTACCTGCCCGAGCTGGAGCAGCTGGCCGAGAAGCAGCTGCGTGCGGCGGGGCACACGCAGGGCGCGCTCACGCACCGCTCGGTGAGCATCATGGCCGAGCAGCTCGGTTTCTCGCTGATCTACGCCAACGACCTGCCGCCGTCGACGCGCTCGATCACGGACCTCGAGAACGGCCGGATCTACCTGCCGCCGGCGTCGATTCCCGGCGGGCACGGCCTGCGCTCCATGGCTCTGCAGGCCATGGCGCACCGCCTGCTCGGCCACAAGCCGCCGACGTCGTACGCCGACTTCCTGCAGCAGCGCCTCGAGATCAACTACTACGCCGCATGCTGCCTCATGCCGGAGGCGAACTCCGTGGCGTTCCTGCAGCAGGCGAAGAAGGACCGCAATCTCGCCGTGGAGGACTTCCGCGATGCGTTCGGCGTCACGCACGAGGCCGCCGCGATGCGCATGACGAACCTGATGACCGAGCACCTCGGCATGCCCCTGCACTTCCTGCGCGTGGGCGAGGCGGGACAGATCGAGCGCGTGTACGAGAACGACGGGCTGCCGCTCCCCGAGGACGTGACCGGATCGGTCGAGGGCCAGATCGTGTGCCGCAAGTTCGCCGCGCGCGACGCATTCGATCAGCAGAACCGCACGACCGAGCACTACCAGTACACCGACACCCCCACCGGGACGTTCTGGTGCTCGACGCAGACCGGCACGAGTGACCGCGGCGGCTTCTCGATCACGGTGGGCGTGCGCTTCGACGACGCGAAGTGGTGGCGCGGACGCGAGACCCAGAACCGCGAGGTCTCGACCTGCCCCGACGAGAGCTGCTGTCGCCGCGCCCCCGACGCCCAGTCGTCACGCTGGCGGGGTCGGGCCTGGCCGAGCGCGCGCGTGCACACGCACATCTTCGCCCCGCTCCCTCGCGGCCAGTTCCCCGGCGTCGACGAGACCGCGGTCTTCGAGTTCCTCGACCGTCACATCGACGCCTGAGCGAGGCGGCGAGCAGACCGGGCGCCTCGCCGGCCGGGCGCGCGCTTCCAGGAGATCCCGCGTTCTCAGGATGGGAACGCGGGATCCGCTCCTGAGAAAGCCGGGATCTGCGGAGAACGCGTCAGGCGACCGAGCGCTCGGCGGCCTCGACGACGTTGGTCATGAGCAGGGCGACCGTCATGGGGCCGACGCCGCCGGGGTTCGGCGAGAGCCAGCCTGCGACGCCCGCGACATCCGGGTGCACATCGCCGTAGACCTTCTGCTTGCCGGTCTCCGGATCGGCCTCGCGCGTCACGCCGACATCCAGCACGGCGGCGCCGGCCTTGACGTCCTCGGCCTGGATCAGGTGCTTGACCCCGGCGCCGGCCACGATCACGTCGGCCTGCCGCAGGTACGGCCCCATGTCCGGCGTGCCGGTGTGCACCTGCGTCACGGTCGCGTTCACGTCACGGCGCGTGAGCAGCAGCCCCATGGGCCGGCCGATCGTCACGCCGCGACCGACGACGACGACGTGCTTGCCCTTGAGGTCGTATCCGTTGCGCGTGAGCAGCTCGATCACGCCGCGCGGCGTGCAGGGCAGCGGCGTGGTGATCGGCTCGTTCACGTTCAGCACCAGACGCCCCAGGTTCGTCGGGTGCAGGCCGTCGGCGTCCTTCGCGGGGTCGATGCGTTCGAGGATGGCATCCGTGTCGAGGTGCTTCGGCAGCGGCAGCTGCACGATGTACCCGTGACACGAGGGATCGGCGTTCAGCTCGTCGATCAGCGCCTCCACCTGCTCCTGCGTCGCGTCGGCGGGGAGCTCGCGCTGGATCGAGTTCATCCCGATCGCCTCCGACTGCTTGTGCTTCATCCCCACGTACAGCTGCGACGCAGGATCGGCGCCGACCAGCACGGTCGCGATGCCGGGCGTGACGCCCTTCTCCCTGAGTGCGGCGACGCGCTCGGCCAGTTCGTCCTTGATCGCCTTCGCGGTGGCGGTTCCATCCAGCTTCTGTGCGGGCATGATCGGGAGCCTACCGATCAGAGGCCCGGGTACAGCGGGAAGGCGTCCGCGAGACGCGCGACGCGCTCCCGCAGGGCGAGAACGTCCGCGCCCGGCTGCAGGGCGCGCGCGATCACATCGGCCACCTCAGTGAACTCGGCATCGCCGAAGCCGCGCGTCGCGAGCGCGGGCGTGCCGATGCGCAGCCCGGACGTCGTCATGGGCGGACGCGGGTCGTTCGGCACCGAGTTGCGGTTGACGGTGATGCGGATCTCGTGCAGCAGATCCTCGGCCTGCTTGCCGTCGATCGCGGCGTCGCGCAGGTCGACGAGCACGAGGTGCACATCGGTGCCGCCCGAGCGGATCGAGATGCCCGCATCCGCGACGTCCTGCTGCGACAGGCGCTCGGCGATGATGCGCGCGCCGCGCAGCGTGCGCTCCTGACGGTCCTTGAACGCGGGGGTCGCGGCGAGCTTGAACGCGGTGGCCTTCGCGGCGATCACGTGCATGAGCGGACCGCCCTGCTGGCCAGGGAACACGGCGGAGTTGATCTTCTTCGCGATCTCGGCGTCGTTGCTCAGGATGAAGCCCGAGCGCGGGCCGCCGATCGTCTTGTGCACGGTCGACGACACCACGTGCGCGTGCGGCACGGGGCTCGGGTGCAGGCCCGCGGCGACCAGACCGGCGAAGTGCGCCATGTCGACCCACAGCAGGGCGCCGACCTCGTCGGCGATCGCACGGAACGCCGCGAAGTCGAGCTGGCGCGGGTATGCCGACCAGCCCGCGATGATCACCTTCGGCTTGTGCTCGAGCGCGAGGCGGCGCACCTCGTCCATGTCGACCAGCGACGTCTCGGCGTCCACCCCGTAGGCGAC
>NZ_JAPSJA010000286.1 GCF_031178525.1 Microbacterium sp. | reverse complement strand
CAGGTCGGCCGGGAGCTGGCCGTCGCCCTCGGCGTGTCCGCCGACGTCGTGGACACCGCCTGCCTCAGCCACGACCTCGGGCATCCGCCCTTCGGGCACAACGGCGAGCGAGCGCTCAACGAGTGGGCCGAGCCGATCGGCGGTTTCGAGGGCAACGCGCAGTCCCTGCGCATCCTCACGCGTCTCGAGGCGAAGGCTCTCGATGACCAGGACCGCTCCGTGGGGCTCAACCTGACCCGCGCGAGCCTCGATGCGACGTGCAAGTACCCGTGGACGGTCGACAGCCCGGTGCCGGACCCGGGCGGCCGGCTGAAGTTCGGCGTCTACCCGGAGGACGAGGCCGTCTTCCGATGGATGCGCGAGGGCGCTCCGGCGCGCCTGCGCTGCATCGAGGCCGAGATCATGGATCTCTCCGACGACATCGGCTACTCGGTGCACGACTTCGAGGATGCGATCGTCAACGGCTATCTCGACGTCGCCCAGCTGTCCGACCCGAGCGATCATGATGCGCTGGTCGGGCGGATCCAGCAGTGGGTGGGCTACGACTTCACGCGGGAGGAGCTGGCGGACGCGCTGTACCGGCTGACCTGCCAGCCGATGTGGCTGCAGTCCTTCGACCGCTCTCGGCGCGACCTCGCTCGTCTGAAGAACCTCACCAGCGACCTGATCGGGCGGTTCGCGCGCGCCGCTGTGGCCGCGACGAGAGAGACCTATCGCGGCCCGGCGCTCGCGCGCTACAACGCGCACGTCGTGGTGCCGCGGGTCGTCGAGGCCGAGATCGCGGTGCTGAAGGGCATCATGGGCCAGGCGATCGTGACCATCGAGGCGCGCAAGGGCGTCTACAAGGAGCAGCGACGCGTGCTCAAGCGCCTCGCCGACGCGCTGTGGTCGACAGATGCGCTGTGGACCGCGGGGGCTGACGTGCTGGAGCCCGCCTTCGCCGCCGACTTCATGGACGCGGAGACGGACGCGGAGCGGGCGCGCGTCGTGGTCGACCAGCTCGCGAGCCTCACCGATCAGACGGCCCTGGACTGGCACAGCCGCCTGGTCGGGGACATCGACCCGGCCGAGGTGGGCATCTGGACGCCCCGGCACGCGCGCCCAGGCACTCGTCCGCACGTGCACGCCCGGACGGTCCCCGAAGGGGTGCGCTGATGCCGCGGATCCGGCAGGCCGACGTCGACGAGGTCAAGGCGCGCACCAACATCGCCGACATCGTCGGCGAGCGCGTCGCCCTCAAGTCCGCAGGCGTCGGCTCGCTCAAGGGCCTGTGCCCGTTCCACGACGAGAAGAGCCCGAGCTTCCACGTCCGCCCGCAGGTCGGCTACTACCACTGCTTCGGCTGCGGCGAGTCCGGCGACGTCTACTCGTTCCTGCGTGAGATGGATCACGTGAGCTTCACCGAGGCGGTCGAGAGACTCGCCGGGCGCATCGGCTACGCGCTGCACTACGAGGACGGCGGCGCGGCTCCGGAGTCCAGCGGCCGCAGCCGGCTGTACGCGGCCAACACGGCCGCGGCGGAGTTCTTCCGGGCGCAGCTGCTGACCCCGGATGCCGAGGCCGGTCGGCGATTCCTCGGGGAGCGCGGTTTCGACGCCGGCGCCGCCGCGCATTTCGGCGTGGGCTTCGCTCCTCGCGGTTGGGACGGAATGCTGAAGGCGCTCACCGCGCAGGGCTTCACCCGGGACGAGCTCAGCGCCGCCGGGCTCGTCTCGACCGGTCAGCGCGGCGTGTACGACCGGTTCCGCGGGCGGCTGGTCTGGCCCATCCGCGACGTGTCCGGCCAGACGATCGGCTTCGGCGCGCGCAAGCTCTTCGACGACGACCAGGGCCCGAAGTACCTGAACACGCCGGAGACGCCGATCTACAAGAAGGCGCAGGTCCTCTACGGGCTCGATCTCGCCAAGCGCGACATCTCCCGCGGCGACCCGCGCCGGGTCGTGGTCGTCGAGGGGTACACCGACGTGATGGCCTGCCACCTGGCCGGCATCACCACCGCGATCGCGACCTGCGGGACGGCCTTCGGCGCCGAGCACATCAAGGTGCTGCGACGTGTGATGGGCGACGACAACGCCTCCGGCGAGGTGGTATTCACCTTCGACGGCGACGAGGCGGGCCAGAAGGCGGCGCTGCGCGCGTTCACCGAGGACGACCGGTTCAACGCGCAGACCTTCGTCGCGGTGGCGCCGGACGCACTGGACCCGTGCGACCTCCGGCTGCAGCGGGGCGACGCGGCGGTCAGGGCGCTGATGGACGCCAAGGTGCCGATGTTCGAGTTCGCGATCGACCGGCGGCTGGCCGGCTTCGATCTGTCCACCGTCGAGGGCCGGGTGGGGGCGCTGCGCGCCGCCGCGCCGATCGTCGCCGAGATCAGGGATCGACTGCTGCGGCCCGGCTATGAGCGCGTGCTCGCCCGCCGGCTCGGCATGGACCCGACCGAGGTGCGCACCGAGGTGGAGCGCGCGGCGCGCAGCGGCGGCTCCGCCGGACCGCAGCAGCGCACCCAGGCGCACCCGGCCGATCCAGGACCCGCGGCTGGTCAGGGGATCGCGCCCGTGACGCTGGCCGGCCTCCCGCGCACGGCCGACGTGGCGGTGGAGCGCGACGCCCTGATGGGCGCTCTGCAGTACGGGCACCAGCTCGATCAGGCGCTCCTCAGCAGGGCGCTGGAGGGCACGTTCCGAACGCCCGGTCTGGAGGCGGTCCGTGCGGCAGTGGCATCCGCTCCCGACCGCACCAGAGCCGGATGGGTGACGGATGCCGTGAACGCCGTCCGCGAGCCGTACCGTTCGCTGGCGGGCGAGCTGCTGATGACCCCGTTCCCTGCGAAGGACGAGGAGGGCGCCGTCGCCTCGGCGACCGACCTCGCGCGTCGCCTGATCCTGCGCAGCCTCGAGCACGAGAAGCAGGAGCTGCTGGGCGCCGTCCAGCGGGTGCCCGCCGATTCCGACG
>NZ_JAPSJA010000285.1 GCF_031178525.1 Microbacterium sp. | reverse complement strand
CCGATCGTGAGCGAGTCCGTGCCGAGCGGCAGCTCGAGTCCGGCCTTGGGGCCCGAGGTGATCACGATGCGCGAGACCGTGCTGGTCGTGGCGGGACCCGCGGCACCTCCGCTCGGCGCGGGAGCCGCGCGCGGGGTGGGCGGGGTCCTGGGCCCGGCCGGCTTGCCCTTGGCGGGCGCGCGGCCGGCGGTCTCGGGCATCCGGCGCACGCGCACGCCGAACACGTCGGAGCGCAGCGCGAAGACGACCGCGAACACGAACAGCCACATCAGCAGCAGGAAGCCGACCTGCAGCAGGAGCAGGGTCAGCGAGCTCAGTTCGGTCATGTCCAGTCCCCGTTCTGCGGCATGATCCGAGTCGACGTGGTGCGCTCCTCGCGCGCCGGCCGGGTCTGCGGCGCCGCGAGCGGCACGACGTGGAACACGATGTCGGTGCGCCCGATCGTGATCGTCTGGCCGTCGTTCAGGCCCGACTGCTTGACGGGGTGGCCGTCGAGCTTGGAGCCGTTCGTGGAGCCGAGGTCGCGCACCATGGCGCGCTCGCCGTCCCACAGCACCTCGACGTGCGCGCGGCTCGTGCCGGGGTCATCGACCGTGATGTCGGCGTCGCTGCCGCGGCCCAGCACGGTGCGGGCCTTCGACAGCGGGTAGCGGCGCCCGTTCACATCGACCACGGCACGCCACTCGACACGGCCCTCGGTCGTGTTGGAGTCGACGTCGACCGTTCCGGTCGTGATCGACTCGTCCTCGCGCAGCGCGATGCGCAGCGGTCCGGCGAGGCTGTACCCCTGGGCGGAGGCGTGGCCGCGCAGCATCGTGTCGAGCTCACTGACGAGCGCACTGCCGAGCGCGCGCATGCGCTCGTGGTCGGCGGGGCTGAGACGGACCGTCAGCTCGTTCGGCACGAGGATGCGATCACGCGCGACGACCGCGGCCCTCGTGTCGAGTTCACGGCGCAGGGCGGAGGCGATCTCGACCGGCTGAATGCCGCTGCGGAAGGTCTTCGCGAACGCGCGGTTGACGGCGCGCTCGAGGCCCTGCTCGAAGCTGTCCAGTAGTCCCACGGGTCTCCTCAGTCCGGCCGACCGGTAGGCACATCGTAGCCAGCATGCCTGGGCGGTGCCCTTTCCCGGCCGGAGCGGCGCGCTCCCGGACCCGTTCGGGTTCGCGAGCGCTCCGGCGAGGTGATATCCTCGGGAAGTTGAGTTCGGAGCGATCCGATCTCGCGCGAGTGGCGGAATAGGTAGACGCGCTGGCTTCAGGTGCCAGTGCCCGCAAGGGCGTGGGGGTTCAAGTCCCCCCTCGCGCACACGACACGAAGGCCCCGGTGAGAACCGGGGCCTTCGTCGTCTCCGCGATGCGTCAGGCTCGGCCCTGCGACGTGGCGTAGACGGCCGCCTGCGTGCGCCGCTCCATGCCGAGCTTCGCAAGCAGGCCCGAGACGTAGTTCTTCACGGTCTTCTCCGCGAGGTTCAGCTGCTCGCCGATCTGACGGTTCGTCAGGCCCTCGCCGATCAGCCGCAGCACCTGGCGCTCGCGCAGGGTGAGATCAGGTGCCGCGTCGCCGCCCGCTCCCGCTCCCACGGTTCTGGTGACGGAGGCGACCACGCGCTGGGCGACCGCGGGCGCGACGAGCGACCTCCCCGACGCGACCCGGCGGATCGCGTCGGCGAGGTTCGGGCCGCGGATGTCCTTGAGCACGTAGCCGGCCGCGCCCGCGAGCACGGCGGCGGTGCTCGCGTCGTCGTCGTCGTAGGCCGTGAGCATCAGGCACGCGATGTCGGGGTGCGCCGAGCGGATCGCTCGGCAGAGCTGGATGCCGTCGCCGTCGGGGAGGCGGACGTCCAGCACGACGACATCCGGATTCGTCGCCGCCACACGCGCGAGCGCCTGCTTCACGGTGCCGGCGTCCCCGACGACCTCGAGATCGCGCTGCCTGTCGAGCAGGTCGGCGATGCCGCGACGGACGATTTCGTGGTCGTCGACGAGGAACACGCGTGTCATGCTCGCCTCCGCTCCGTCTCGCTGCCCCCGGCCGCGCCGCCGTGCGGGGCGCGCCAGACCGCCGTGGTGCCGCCATCGCGCCCGGGGCCGAGCGTGAAGTCCCCGCCGCGGCGCCGCGCGCGCTCGGCGAGGTTCTCCGTGCCGCTGTGTCGCTCGCGCATCGTGGGGATCCCGACGCCGTCATCGACCACCGTCACCCGCAGGTCGCGATCGTCGACGGCGATCTCCACCGACACGTCCCGAGCGCCGGCGTGCCGTGCCGCGTTCGCGAGGCACTCGCGCACGACGGCCACGACGTCGTCCGCGAGGCCGTCGGTCACCATCAGGTCGACGGCACCGGCGAAAGAGATGCGCGGTGTGGCGCCGAGCGCCGCGGTCAGCTCCTGTGCGGCGTCCAGCACGCGACGGCGGGTCGAGCCGGCGTCGTTCCGACGGCGATCCGAGAGCGCGAAGACGGCCATGCGGATCTCGGAGATCGCGCCGTCGACCACGTCGACCAGGTCGAGGATGGCGTCCTCGGCCTGCGGATGTCCTGCGGCGAGCGCCTGCAGCGACAGGCCCGCCCCGAACAGTCGCTGGATGACGTGATCGTGCAGGTCGCGCGCGATGCGGCTGCGCTCGTCGGCGAGCTCCACCCGCTGCCTGTCGGCACGCGCCTGCGTCAGCTCGACGGCCAGTCCGACCTGGGCGGCGAAGTCCGCGGCGAGCTCGGCCTCCTGGGCGGTGAACTCGACGCCACCCGTGGCACGCGACAGGGTCAGCGCACACACGGGCTCACCCGACACCACGACGGGGAGCACCACGCTGGGGCCCATGTCGGCCTCGGTCGAGACCTCCGCATTGCTGTGGTCCGCGACGACGACGCTGCGCGTCTCGAGCGCGCGGCCCACCAGAGAGTCCTCGCGCGGGTAGCGCCGCCCCTCGAACGGTTCGGCTCCCAGCCCTCGCGC
>NZ_JAPSJA010000004.1 GCF_031178525.1 Microbacterium sp. | reverse complement strand
CGGACGAGCGCGGCGTCGCGTGCGTGCACGTAGGGGGCGAGCGGCTCCTCGAAGAGCGGGTCGCCGTCGTCCCACATCGCGATGAGCCCCGGGCGGCTCACCGGCGAGTACACGGCGGAGCGGTTGCCGATCACGACGCAGGGAGCGTCCTCGAGGGTCCGGAGGAACCCCCGGTACCGCTCGGGCCCGGTCTGCTGGGCGTCGTGGCGCACGATCGCCTCGCCCGGCAGCACCTCGACCAGCGCCGCGTGCAGCAGATCGAGGTCGCGGTGATCCGGCACGGCGAGCACCGCGGAGCGCCCGCCTGCCAGGACCACCGTGGCCGCCGCCGCCAGCAGGGCCGTCCACGCCGGGCGGGACCCCTCCAGCCGCGCGGGCGCGTCGACCGCGATCCGCCCGCCTGCCGCGATTCGGTCTGCGAGACCGGGGAACGCATTCAGCACGGCATGCGCCGTGGTGACCGCCTCGTCGGTGACGGCCGGAGCGGGCCGCCTCTCCCCCGCGAGCCACTGCTTCTCGACCCGCACCTGCCGCTTCGGGATCGCCAGGCGCAGGATGTCGATCGCCGACCCCGCGGCCCGGTCCGCCACCCTGCGCGCGAGCATGTAGAGGCGCTGTGGCAGCACCTCGGCCGCCGATACGACCGACTCCAGCTCGGACAGCGGGCGATCGCCGTCGGCCTCGTCGGCCAGTTCGACGATGTAGCCCTCCACGACGCGTCCGGCGGTGCGCAGGGGGGCCTTGATCCGGACGCCCGGCACGGCGTCCCGGTCGAGGTCGGCGGGGATGACGTAGTCGAACAGCCTGTCGAGCTGCGGCAGCGGCGAGTCGATCAGCACGCGCGCGATACGGCGCGACACCACGGCTCCCTCGGGATCCGGGTGGGTCAGAGACCCGCGGCGCGTCGCAGGTCGTCGACGCGCGTGGTCTGCTCCCACGTGAAGTCGGGCAGCTCGCGACCGAAGTGCCCGTACGCGGCGGTCTGGGCGTAGATCGGTCGCTTGAGCTCGAGCTGCTCGATGATCGCCGCCGGGCGCAGATCGAACACCGAGCGGATGGCGTCGACGATCACGTCGTCGGAGACGACGCCCGTGCCGAACGATTCGACGTAGAGACCGACGGGGTTCGCCTTGCCGATCGCGTATGCGACCTGCACCTCGAGGCGGTCGGCGAGACCGGCCGCGACGGCGTTCTTCGCGACCCACCGCATGGCGTACGCGGCCGAGCGGTCGACCTTCGACGGGTCCTTACCGCTGAAGGCGCCGCCGCCATGGCGGGCGGCGCCGCCGTAGGTGTCGATGATGATCTTGCGGCCCGTGAGGCCCGCGTCACCCTTGGGGCCACCCGTCACGAAGGGCCCGGCGGGGTTGATGTAGAGCTTGACGCCGTCGGCCTCGAGGCCGGTCTGCTCGAGCACGGGGCGGATCACGCGCGCCTCCACCTCGGCGCGGATCTCCTCCTGCGTCATCTTGGGGTGGTGCTGCGTCGAGACGACGACCGCGTCGACCGTCTTCGGCGTGAAGCCCTCGTAGCCGAGCGTGACCTGGGTCTTGCCGTCGGGGCGCAGGAACGGCATCTCGCCGTTGCGACGCACCTCGGTCAGTCGCTCGGCGAGCCGGTGGGCGGTCCACGCCGCCATGGGCATCAGCTGGGGGGTCTCGTTGGCAGCGAAGCCGAACATGATGCCCTGGTCGCCCGCGCCCAGCTCGTCGTAGTGGTCGGACGAGCCCTCGCGCGTCTCGAGCGCGGTGTCGACGCCGGCCGCGATGTCGCCGGACTGCTCGCCCACCGACACGCTCACGCCGCACGAGTCGCCGTCGAAGCCCATGTCGCTCGACGTGTAGCCGATGCGGTTGATGACACCGCGCACGATCGCCGGGATCTCGACGTACGCATCCGTGCGGATCTCACCGGCGACGTGCACCAGGCCGGTCGTGACGAGGGTCTCGACCGCCACGCGGCTCTCGGCATCGCTCGCGAGGAGGCCGTCGAGGATGCTGTCGGAGATCTGGTCGCAGATCTTGTCGGGGTGTCCCTCGGTGACCGACTCGGACGTGAAAAGGCGAAGGCTCATGCTGCTCCTGGTCGACGATCGGGCTCAGACGAGAAGGTGGTCGCCACCCATGATGGGGGCGACCACCGACATCGTGCGAGACGCTTACTCTGCGTGACGCAGGCGCAGCTTGTCCTGGTGGATCTCGTGCAGCGCGATCGTGAGCGGCTTGTCCTCGACGGAGGAGTCGACGAGGGGGCCGACGTTGTCGAACAGGTTCCCCTCGTGGAGGTCCGTGTAGTAGTCGTTGATCTGGCGCGCGCGCTTGGCGCCGTAGATGACCAGCTGGTACTTCGAGTCGACCTTGTCGAGCAGCTCGTCGATGGGCGGGTCGATGATGCCCTTGTTCTCCGTGGTCACGTGGATCCTCCTGTCGGTCGCGCGCTAAGAGCGCGCGGAAGCATCTGACAATTCTACGACCTGCCGCGCAGCGGTGGCGACGTCCTCGTTCACGATGTGGAAGTCGAACTCGTTCTGCGCCGCGAGCTCCACGCGCGCGGTGCGCAGGCGACGGGCCCGCTCCTCGTCGTCCTCGGTGCCGCGGCCGACGAGCCGGTGCACGAGCTCGTCCCAGCTCGGCGGAAGCAGGAACACGAGCGAAGCCCGCGGATCCGCCGCACGCACCTGGCGGGCGCCCTGCAGATCGATCTCGAGCAGCACCGTGCGGCCGTCGAGCAGCGCGGCCTCGATCGGCCCGCGGGGCGTGCCGTAGCGATGCCGGTTGTGCACGACGGCGTACTCGAGCAGCTCGCCCTCCGCGATCATCCGGTCGAACTCGGCATCGTCCACGAAGTAGTAGTGCACGCCGTCGATCTCGCCCGGTCGCGGCGGACGCGTGGTCGCCGAGACCGACACCAGGATCTCCGGGTGCTCCTCGCGGATGCGGGCGGACACCGTGCCCTTGCCGACCGCGGTGGGCCCGGCGAGCACGAGCAGCCGGCTGCGGCCCGGGCGCGGCCGGGGCTCCGGCATGCGTCGATCGAGCCACGCCTGCAGCGCGGTGCGCTGGCGCGTGCCGAGGCCGCCGAGGCGTTTGACGGGCGAGATCCCGAGCTCCGCGAGGATGCGGTCGCGCTTGCCCTCGCCGATCGCGGGCAGCGACGTCAGGAAGTCGGGAACGCGCAGGGTGCCCGCGGGCGACGACGGATCGGCGACCGCGCGCCGCAGCACCTCCTGCGGCGTCACGACCCGCGTGCTGAGGTCGCGCTTGAGCGACGCCCGCGCGCGCCGCGCCGCCACGGCACGGCGCGATGCGGCAGCGCGGTCGACCTCCGGGGGCCGCGTCGCGCTGCCGCGCGCGTGGTTCTCCGCGGTGTCAGACATGCGCCCCCTCCTCGGTGACGGACGGATAGGCCGCCGCCGCGGCGGCGATCGCGTCGGCGATGCCGTCGGGCCCGGCGGACAGGATGCTGCGGCTCTCGCTCGCCACGACAGCGGGCGCCATCGCACCGTACACGGCACGCAGCTGCTCGGCGCGGGCCCCCTGATGCCCGAAGCCCGGCGCGAGGATCGGAGCCGGCGGCGCGAACGCCTCGAGCCCCGCCTCCGCCCAGTCGACCGTCGCGCCGATCACGAACCCCAGGCTTCCCCACTCGCCGTCGCGCACCGCAGCGGCGTTGCGGTCGGAGACCTCGGCGATCACGGCAGCCGAGACGGTGCGCGCCTGGGCAGTGGTCGCACGCTGCAGCGTCGTCGCCTCGGGGTTGCTCGTCGCCGCCAGCACGAACGCGCCCTTGCCGTGAGCGATCGCGTGATCGAACGTGCCCGACAGCGCGCCGACGCCCAGGTACGGGCTCACCGTCAGCGCATCCGCCTCGAGCGGGGCACCGGGTGTGAGCCAGGCCGCGGCGTACGCGTCCATCGTCGAGCCGATGTCGCCCCGCTTGGCGTCCGCGATCGTCAGCACGTCGGCGGCGCGCGCGGCCGCGAGGACGTCCTCGAGTGCCGCGAGCCCCGCCGATCCGTGACGCTCGAAGAACGACACCTGCGGCTTGACGAAGCCCGCGCGTCCGGCAGCGGCCTCCACGACGCGCAATCCGAACTCGCGCACGCCGGCCGCATCCGTCGGCAGACCCCACGCCGCGAGCAGCGGCTCGTGCGGGTCGATGCCGACGCACAGGTGCCCGCGCCGCGCGATGGCGACGCGGGCCCGTTCACCGAACGAGGCCCGCGTCGCGGTGCCGGATGAGGTCATCGAGCCCCCACCGCGACAGCGCTGCGCTGTGCGCGCTCGGTCGCGTACTCCTGCAGGCTCTTGACGCGGAAGCCGTCCGCCATCGTGTCCATCGCGCTCACGGCCGCGCCGAGCGTGGCGATCGTGGTGAACAGCGCCTTGTCGCCGCCCACCGCCGCCGCGCGGATCTCGTAGCCGTCCGCGCGCGCGGACATTCCGCTCGGGGTGTTGACGATCATGTCGACGCGACCGGCGTTGATCAGGTCGACGATGTTCTCCTCGCCCGAGGCCTGGGTCGCGCTGTACTTGCCCACGACCTCGGCCCGGATGCCGTTGCGCAGCAGGATCTCGGCCGTGCCCTCGGTCGCGAGGATCGAGAACCCGAGCTGCTGCAGGCGATGCGCGGGGAGCAGCACGTCGCGCTTGTCGGCGTCGGCCACCGAGATGAACACCGTGCCGCTGAGCGGGATGCCGCCGTACGCCGCGGACTGGCTCTTGGCGAACGCGGTCGGGAAGTCGCGGTCGATGCCCATGACCTCGCCGGTGGAGCGCATCTCGGGGCCGAGGACCGAGTCCACGATCTCCCCCTCGCGCGTGCGGAACCGCTTGAACGGCAGCACCGCCTCCTTGACCGACACCGGCGAATCGAGCGGGACGCGCGATCCGTCCACCTGCGGCAGCAGCCCCTCGGAGCGCAGGGCGTCGATCGTCTCGCCCGCCATGATGCGCGATGCGGCCTTGGCCAGCGGGATGCCGAGCGCCTTCGACACGAACGGGACCGTGCGGCTCGCGCGCGGGTTCGCCTCGATCACGTACAGCACACCGGCGCTGATGGCGAACTGCACGTTGAGCAGTCCGCGCACGCCCACCCCCTGGGCGATCGCCAGGGTCGCCTCGCGCACGCGGTCGATCTCCGTGCGGCCGAGCGACATGGGCGGCAGCGCGCAGCTCGAGTCGCCGGAGTGGATGCCGGCCTCCTCGAGGTGCTCCATGATGCCGCCGATGTACAGCTCGTGGCCGTCGTACAGCGCGTCGACGTCGATCTCCACGGCGTCGTCGAGGAAGCGGTCCACGAGCAGCGGCGCGCCCTCGCCGATGATCGCGTGCTCCGCGATCCGCGCGAAGTAGTCGCGCAGGCTCGGGGTGTCGTAGACGATCTCCATGCCGCGGCCGCCGAGCACGAAGCTCGGGCGCACGAGCACGGGGTAGCCGATCTCCTCCGCGATCCGGACGGCCTCTGCCTCGTCGGTCGCGGTGCCGTTGCGGGGCGCCACGAGGCCGCCGCGCTCGAGGATCTCGCCGAACAGCTTGCGGTCCTCCGCGAGGTCGATCGCGGCGGGGCTCGTGCCGAGGATCCGGTAGCCGGCCTCCTCGATGCCCTTCGCGAGACCGAGCGGCGTCTGCCCGCCGAGCTGGCAGACCACGCCGTGGATCTCGCCCGAGAGCGACTCGGCGTGCAGCACCTCGAGCACGTCCTCGAGCGTGAGCGGCTCGAAGTAGAGGCGGTCGGAGGTGTCGTAGTCGGTCGACACCGTCTCGGGGTTGCAGTTGACCATGACGGTCTCGTAGCCCGCGGCGGACAGCGCGAACGACGCGTGCACGCACGAGTAGTCGAACTCCACGCCCTGGCCGATGCGGTTGGGGCCGGAGCCGATGATCACGACCTTCCGGCGGTCGGACGGCGTCACCTCGGTCTCGAAGTCGTAGCTCGAGTAGTGGTACGGCGTGAGCGCGGGGAACTCGCCCGCGCAGGTGTCGACAGTCTTGTACACGGGACGCAGCCCCAGGCCGTGACGGACCTCGCGAGCCTCGGTCTCGGCGATGCCGCGCAGCTGTGCGATCTGCGCATCCGAGAAGCCGTGCTCCTTCGCCAGCCGCAGGACCGACGCGTCCAGCTCGGCGGCGGTCGCGACGACGTCGGCCACCTCGTTGATCAGGACGATCTGGTCGAGGAACCACGGGTCGATCGCCGTCGCCTCGAATGCCTCCGCGACCGTCGCGCCCTTGCGCAGCGCCTGCTGCACGAGCACGAGGCGGCCGTCGGTGGGCGTGCGGGCCTCGAGCAGCAGCTCCTCGGTCGACCGCGGCTCGTCGCCCCAGTGGAAGCTCGAGCCGCGCTTCTCGACCGAGCGCAGGGCCTTCTGCAGCGCGGTCGCGTAGTTGCGGCCGATCGCCATGGCCTCGCCGACCGACTTCATGGTCGTGGTGAGGGTCGGGTCGGCGGCCGGGAACTTCTCGAACGCGAAGCGCGGCACCTTCACGACCACGTAGTCGAGCGTGGGCTCGAACGACGCGGGCGTGACCTTGGTGATGTCGTTCGGCACCTCGTCGAGGTGGTACCCCAGCGCGAGCTTGGCGGCGAGCTTGGCGATCGGGAAGCCCGTCGCCTTGGACGCGAGCGCCGACGAACGCGACACGCGCGGGTTCATCTCGATCACGATGATGCGGCCGTTCTCGGGGTTGACTGCGAACTGGATGTTGCAGCCGCCGGTGTCCACACCCACGGCGCGGATGATGTCGATGCCGATGTCGCGGAGCTTCTGGTACTCGCGGTCCGTGAGCGTGAGCGCCGGCGCCACGGTGATCGAGTCACCCGTGTGCACGCCGACGGGGTCGACGTTCTCGATCGAGCACACGACCACCGTGTTGTCGGCCGTGTCGCGCATCAGCTCGAGCTCGTACTCCTTCCAGCCGAGGATCGACTCCTCGAGGAGCACCTCGGTCGTGGTCGACTCGCGCAGGCCAGCACCGGCGATGCGACGCAGGTCGGTCTCGTCGTAGGCGAAGCCCGATCCCAGGCCGCCCATCGTGAACGAGGGACGCACCACGAGCGGATAGCCGAGCTCCTCGGCGCCTGCGAGCACCTCGTCCATGGTGTGCGCGATCACGCTGCGCGCGACCTCGGCGCCCGCCTCGATCACGAGCTCCTTGAAGACCTGACGGTCCTCGCCCTTGCGGATCGCGTCCACCTTCGCGCCGATGAGCTCGACGTCGTACTTCTCGAGGATGCCGCGCTCGTGCAGCGCCATGGCCGCGTTCAGCGCGGTCTGACCGCCGAGGGTCGGCAGGATCGCGTCGGGCTTCTCCTTCGCGATGATCGACTCGATCACCTCGGGGGTGATGGGCTCGATGTACGTCGCGTCGGCGAACTCCGGATCGGTCATGATCGTGGCCGGGTTCGAGTTCACCAGGATGACGCGGACGCCCTCCTCTCGCAGCACCCGGCACGCCTGGGTGCCGGAGTAGTCGAACTCGACGGCCTGACCGATGACGATCGGACCCGATCCGATGACGAGAACGGACTGGATGTCGTCGCGCTTAGGCATTCGCGTCCTTCTTGGCGTGCTTGCTGGCAAGGTGCTCCACGACCATGTCGCGGAAGCGGTCGAACAGGTAGTTGGCGTCGTTGGGACCGCCGGCGGCCTCCGGGTGGTACTGCACCGAGAAGGCGGGGATGTCGAGCGCGCGCAGGCCCTCCACGACGTCGTCGTTGAGGCCCACGTGGCTGACCTCGACGCGGCCGTAGCCGGCGGGGCTGTCGAACGCGCCCACGAGCGGCGCGTCGACCGCGAAGCCGTGGTTGTGCGCCGTGATCTCGACGCGGCCCGTGACCTTGTCCTTCACGGGCTGGTTGATGCCGCGGTGACCGAACGGCAGCTTGTAGGTGCCCAGGCCGAGCGCGCGGCCGAGCAGCTGGTTGCCGAAGCAGATGCCGAAGAACGGCAGCTGCTCGTCCAGGATGCCGCGCAGCAGCTGCACGTGGTCCTCCGAGGCCGCGGGGTCGCCAGGGCCGTTGGAGTAGAACGCCGCGACCGGGTCGATCGCGAGCAGCTGCTCCTTCGTCACGCTCTGCGGCAGCACGTGCACCTCGAAGCCGCGGCGCGCGAGATTGTCGACGGTCGCCTGCTTGATGCCGAGGTCGATGACCGCCAGGTTGCCGATCTTCTCGCCCACGGCGGGGGTGACCGCGGCGACCTCGACCGACACCTGATCCGACAGGTTCTGTCCGGACATCTGCGGGGCCTCGGTCACGAGTCGCAGCTGCTCGTCGTCCGCGATCTGCGCCGCGTCGCCCGAGAAGATGCCGCCGCGCATGCTGCCCGCCGAGCGGATGTGCCGCGTGATCGCGCGGGTGTCGATCCCGCTGATGCCGACGATGCCGTCGCGCTCGAGCGCGTCGTCGAGCGACTCCTCGGCGCGCCAGCTCGAGACGACGCGCGAGGGGTCCCGCACGATGTAGCCGGCGACCCAGACGCGGCGCGACTCGGGGTCTTCCGTGTTGACGCCCGTGTTGCCGATGTGCGGCGCGGTCTGCAGGACGATCTGACCGGCGTAGGACGGGTCGGTCAGGGTCTCCTGATAGCCGGTCATGCCGGTCGTGAAGACGACCTCGCCGAGGGTCGTGCCGCGCGCGCCGTAGGCGTGCCCGGGGTAGCGCGTGCCGTCCTCGAGGACGAGCACGGCCGGCTGGCGGTCGAGGAGCGATGTCATCGCTGTGCTCCCATCTGGGTGGAGTCGGAGTCGGAATCCGTGCGGAGGCGCTGGACCTCGGACACCAGGGCGTCCGGGTCCGCATTCTGCAGCCGCACATAGCTGTCGCAGATCGTGCCGTCGTCGGCCGTCCAGGCCAGCAGCACGAGGCCGTCGTATTCGACGACGCGGTCGATCGTCCACGTCGCGCGACCCGCGTCCCGCAGGCGCGGCGCGTCGAGGAAGACGGTGGGCTCGCCGGGCATGTCGAGCGCGACGCCGGCGTCGGTCACGGTCACCGTCACGCGCGAGCGGAAGGCGAGGTGCTTCACGTTCAGGCGGTCGAGCGGCTCGTCGTGACGCGTGGTCGCGACGTAGAGGCCCGTGAAGGTGGCGCGCACCGCACCGCGGCGCTCGGCGACCGGAGCGGTGACGCGGGCGTCGCGCCTGGCTCGTCGTCGCCATCCCCACACCATGAGCGCGAGGGCGATGACGGCGATCGCGACGAAGATCAGCGAGGCGGCTTCGTGGCTCATGCCGACGTGCTCCGCTCGCTCGCACGCACCGTCTCGGGATCGACGACCTCGCCGCCGGCGAGGGTCGGGTAACCGCGGTGGATCGTCCACATCACCCGACCGGGCAGCTCGCGCCCGACGTACGGCGAGTTGAGGCTGCGCCCGCGCAGGTCGGACGTGCCGAACGCTCCCCCGGTCGCGGGATCGTAGAGCGCGAGCTCGGCGGGCTGCCCCGCCGCGAGCGGCGTGCCGTGGCCGGCCAGGCGCCCGATCCGCGCGGGTGCCTTCGACAGCACACGCGCCACACCCGCCCAATCCAGCAGGCCCGTGGAGACCATCGCCTGGTGCACGACGCGCAGCGCGCTCTCGAGCCCGACCATGCCGTTGGCCGCAGCCTGCCACTCGCAGGCCTTCGCCTCGGCGGGGTGCGGGGCGTGATCCGTCGCGACGATGTCGATCGTGCCGTCGGCCAGCCCCTCGCGCACCGCCTGAACGTCCTCGGCCGTGCGCAGCGGCGGGTTCACCTTGAAGCGCGCGTCGTAGTCGCGCACGAGCTCGTCCGTCAGCAGCAGGTGGTGCGGCGTGACCTCGGCGGTGACGTCGATGCCGCGCTTCTTCGCCCATCGGATGATGTCGACGGACCCGGCCGTGGAGAGGTGACAGACGTGCAGGCGCGAGCCCACGTGCTCTGCGAGCAGCACGTCGCGCGCGATGATCGACTCCTCCGCGACGGCGGGCCAGCCCGCGAGGCCGAGCTCGGCCGACACGACGCCCTCGTTCATCTGGGCGCCCTCGGTGAGGCGCGGATCCTGCGCATGCTGCGCCACGACCCCGTCGAAGGCCTTCACGTACTCGAGCGCCCGGCGCATGATCAGCGGATCCCACACGCAGAAGCCGTCGTCGCTGAACACGCGGACGCGGGCGCGCGAGTCGGCCATCGCCCCGAGCTCGGCGAGGCGCTCGCCCTTCTGACCCACGGTGACGGCGCCGATCGGCTGCACGGTCGCGTAGCCTGCCGCCTCGCCCAGCGCGAGCTCCTGCTCGACGACGCCGGCCGTGTCGGCGACCGGGGAGGTGTTCGGCATCGCGAACACGGCCGTGAACCCGCCGGCCGCCGCCGCGCGGGTTCCGGTGAGGATCGTCTCGCTCGCCTCGTAGCCCGGCTCGCGCAGGTGCGTGTGCAGGTCGACGAGGCCCGGCAGAGCGACGAGTCCGTCCGCGTCGATGCGCGTGGCGCCGTTGCGTGAGAGGCCGGATCCGACCTCCGTGATGCGGCCGTCCTCGATCAGCAGATCGGCGCGGTCGCCGCCCTCGATCGATGCTCCGGTGATGAGAAGGACACTGCTCATCGTTCCTCCTCACTCTGGGTCTTCGCGTCCGTCCGCTCCCCCGCCAGCAGCAGGTAGAGCACCGCCATCCGCACGGAGACACCCGCCTTGACCTGCTCGAGCACCGTCGAACGCGGCGAGTCGGCGGCTTCTGCGGAGATCTCCAGGCCCCGGTTCATCGGCCCGGGGTGCATCACAATGCTACCGGCTGGCAGGCTGTCCAAGCGCCGTGCGTCGAGCCCCCAGCGGCGGGAATACTCCCGCTCAGAGGGGAAATATGCCGCATTCATGCGTTCGAGCTGGATGCGCAGCATCATGAGCGCGTCCGGCTGCGCCGCGATCGCCTCGTCGAGGTCGTAGCGCACGGTCACGGGCCAGTTCGAGATGTCCTGCGGCAGCAGCGTCGGCGGCGCCACGAGCGTGACATCCGCGCCCAGCGTGTGCAGCAGCCACACGTTCGAACGCGCGACCCGCGAGTGCAGGATGTCTCCCACGATCGCGACGCGGTAGCCCGCGAGATCTCTGCCGCGGCTGTCCGCGCCGTCGCGGCGCTTGCGCATCGTGAAAGCGTCGAGCAGCGCCTGCGTGGGGTGCTCGTGCGTGCCGTCGCCGGCGTTCACGACGCCCGCGTCGATCCATCCGCTCGTCGCGAGCGTGCGTGGCGCGCCGGACGCACCGTGTCGGATCACGACAGCGTCCGCGCCCATCGCCTGCAGCGTCTGGGCGGTGTCCTGCAGGCTCTCGCCCTTGGAGACGCTCGAGCCCTTGGCCGCGAAGTTGATGACATCGGCGGACAGGCGCTTGGCCGCCGCCTCGAACGAGATGCGCGTGCGCGTGGAGTCCTCGAAGAACAGGTTCACGACGGTCTTGCCGCGCAGCGTTGGCAGCTTCTTGACCTCGCGCGACTGCGTGTCGGCCATGTCCTCTGCGATGTCGAGGATCCGGATCGCGTCCTCACGCGACAGCGTGTGCGTGTCGAGCAGGTGCCTCATGCGTCGCCGCCCTCGATCGAGACCTCGTCGGCTCCGCCGTCGACCTCGGTCACGCGCACGTTGACGCGCTCGGTGCGGGAGGACGGCAGGTTCTTGCCGACGAAGTCGGGTCGGATCGGCAGCTCGCGGTGCCCCCGGTCGACGAGGATCGCGAGGCGCACTGCCGCGGGACGACCGATGTCGTTCAGGGCGTCGAGCGCGGCGCGGATGCTGCGGCCCGAGAAGAGCACGTCGTCGACCAGCACCACGACCTTGCCGTCGATGCCGCACGCGGGGATCTGCGTGGGCCGCGGCGTGCGGGTCGGGTGCTTCGCGAGGTCGTCGCGGTACATCGTGACGTCCAGCGAACCGGTCGGCACGGCCTGACCCGCGAAGCGCTCGATCAGGGCGGAGAGCCGCTGCGCGAGCGTCACGCCGCGCGTCGGGATCCCCAGCAGGATCAGTCCGTCCGACCCCTTGTTGGACTCGAGGATCTCGTGTGCGATCCGAGTCAGGGCCCTGGCGATGTCGGCGTCATTCAGCACGGCACGCGTGCTCATCCGCCTCTCCCTTCTCCGCCTCACAGGACGGTGTTAAAGGTGCAGGTCGTGATCAGTCTAGTTCAGCGGAAGCCGGGCTCGCTCAGCTCGAGCGGGCGATACGGGCCAGGACGCCGTGGACGAACGCGCCGGAGTCGTCGGTCGAGAACTCCTTGGCGAGCTCCACCGCCTCGTCGATCGCCACCGCCGTCGGCACGTCGGGGTTGTGCAGGATCTCCCACGTCGCGATGCGCAGCAGGGCCCGATCGACCGCGGGCATGCGGTCGATCTTCCAGTCGCGACTGTGGGTCGTGATCTGCTCGTCGATCTCCGCGGCCGCGTCGATCACGCCGTCGACGATCTCGCGCGCGTAGAGCCAGGACGCCTGACGCGCGGGCTCGGAGGCGGCGCGCTTGGCCTCTGCGGCCAGCGCGACGGCGATGTCGTCCCCTCGCACGTCGGCGGAGAACAGGATGTCGAGGGCGCGCTTGCGCGCCTTGGTGCGGGCGCTCACGCGCTCACTTCTCGCGGCCGAGGTACTCGCCCGTGCGGGTGTCGACCTTGACGCGCGTGCCCGTCTCGAGGAACAGCGGCACCTGGATCTCGGCGCCGGTCTCGACCGTGGCGGGCTTGGTGCCGGCCGACGAGCGATCGCCCTGCAGACCCGGCTCGGTGTACGTGATCTCGAGGATGACCGAGGCGGGCAGGTCGACGTACAGCGGCGTGCCGTCGTGCAGCGCGATTGTCACCTCCTGGTTCTCGAGCAGGAACTTCGACGCGTCGCCGACCGTCGCGGCGGCGACGTTGATCTGGTCGTAGTCCTTCGCGTCCATGAACACGAAGTTGTCGCCGTCGTTGTAGAGGTAGGTGTAGTCGCGGCGGTCCACGTTCTGGATGTCGACCTTGGCACCCGCGTTGAACGTCCTGTCGACGACCTTGCCGGTCACGACGTTCTTGAGCTTCGTGCGGACGAACGCGCCGCCCTTGCCGGGCTTGACGTGCTGGAACTCCACGACGCTCCAGAGCTGCCCGTCGATGCTGAGCACGACGCCGTTCTTGATGTCTGCGGTGGATGCCATGAGTGTGGAGTTTCCGTTCGTCCTGAGGGATGCGGCCGGATGCGACCGAAAGCCGATTCTACCGGGTCGCTCCTGCGCGGCCCGTCAGCGGCCGCCGGGGTCCTGCGCCGCAAGACGCACGGGGGCGTTCATGGCGCCGAAGCCGTCGTAGCCCTCGCGCCGCTCGACGAACTCCCAGAACACGCGACCGGGAGCCGACGCGTAGAAGTGCAGGTACTCGCCCGTCGCGTCGCGGTCGTACAGCAGATCGAGAGCGCGCAGCTCAGCGAGAAGGTCTCCCGGCAGACCGAAGCGCGCCGTGAGGTCGTCGTAGTAGTTGTCGGGGATCGGCAGGATGTCCAGGCCGCGCGCGCGCCCCTCCCGCGCGAGCGCGACGACGTCGCTGCAGCGGAAGGCGACGTGCTGCGAGAGCCCGGCGCCCGGTCCGCGCTCGGCGACGATCGGCGGCGACACGTTGAGCGGCATCCGGATCGCCCGGTCCGGTGTCTGCAGCACCCGCGACTGCACGAGGCCGCGCGGGCTCGCGACATCCGTGCCGCCGGCGGTCTCGAGCGACAGCACCGAGCGATAGAACAGGACGCTCTCGTCGATCACCTGCCACGGCTGCGTCAGGCTGACGTGGTCGATGCCGCTGACCGGCCCGCCACCGCGTCTCTCGCCGTCGACGAACTCCGACACCCAGGCGGGCTCGCCCTCCGATGCGGCGTACCAGTACACCTCGGACCCGTCGGGCGCCGTGACGGCGACCAGCGCCTCCTCGGTGGCGTGCGTGCGCCGATACGCGAAGGGCGTGCGCAGCTCGCGCGCCCTTGCCGTCTGCGCGTCCGTGTCGGCGACTGCGAAGCCCACCGCGGCGATGTGCGGCTGCAGGTCGCGCGCGTGCTGCTCGTTCAGGATCACGCGGGCCTCGCCAGAGCTCCACAGCGTCACGGGCTTCGTGCGATGACGACCCCGGCGCGAGAATCCCGCCGCCTGCAGCAGGGCCTCAATGTGCGACGTGTCCTCGGCCTTGATCTCGACGAAGTCGAACCCGCGCGGAGCCGCCGCGGGGGTGAGCCGGGAGAGGTCGGTGCGGTGCGGCGGATCGCCCGCGAGCGCGTCCTCCAGCCAGCGCAGCGAGCGACGCGCGTGCACGGCTGTCTGGCGTGCCTCGGTCTGCCGGAAGGTGTCGTTGAACACCTCCAGCGAGATCGGCCCGCTGTAGCCCGCGCGCAGCACGTGGCCGACGAACGCGTGCAGGTCGAAATCGCCCTCGCCGGGGAACAGGCGGTGGTGCCGGCTCCACGACAGCACGTCCATCTCGAGCGCCGGCGCGTCCGCGAGCTGGAGGAAGAAGATCCGCTCCCCGGGGATGTCCTCGATCGCGGCGGGATCGTGCCCGCGCGAGAGCACGTGGAACGAGTCGAGGCACACGCCGACCGCGGGGTGGTCGGCGAGCTGGACGATGCGCCAGGCGCGCCGGTAGTCGTCGACGAAGCGCCCCCAGGCCAGGGCCTCGTACGCGATGCGCACGTCGTAGCGCTGTGCGAGGTCGCCGAGCCGGCGCAGCTGGCCTGCGCTCACCTCGTCGTCGTCGATCGTGGCTGTCGCGACGTTGCTGCAGCACAGCACGAGATCCATGCCCAGGCGCTTCATGAGCGCGAACTTCGCCTCGGCGCGACGCAGCACGTCGGCGAAGACCTCCTCGCTCACGCCCTCGGCGTCGCGCAGCGGCTGGTACAGATCGAGCGAGAGCCCGAGACGCGCCGCGAGCGCGCGGATCTCCTCCGGACTCTCGGGAGCGGCGACGAGGTCGGGCTCGAAGATCTCGACGCCGTCGAACCCCGCGGCGGCGCACGCGTGCAGCTTCTGGGCCAGCGTGCCGCTCAGGCACACGGTCGCGATCGACGTCTTCATCCGCGAAAATGTACCACGCGGTTCATTGCCGCGTTCTGCCGCGTGCCACGGACGTTGACATCACCCGGCCGGCGTGATTCACTCCGTACGTACCGGATAGTACAGACACGGCGCTCACGGCTGAGCGCTCAGCGAAGGAGCTCGAGTGGACAGCGCGCACGCGTACCTCGTCGGTCTGGTGGGTTCAGGGGTCACCCCGTCGCTCACGCCGCCGATGCACATGGCGGAGGCGGCGGCGCTCGGCATCCCGTATGTCTATCGCCCCATCGACCTCACCACGCTCGATCTGGGCGCCGACCGGATCGGCGATGTCCTCACGTGGGCGGAGCGACTCGGCTTCGACGCCCTGAACATCACGCACCCGTGCAAACAGGCCGTGATGCCCCACCTGGATGAGATCGACCCCGTGGCGCAGGCGCTCGGCGCCGTCAACACGGTGCTGCTCGGCCCCGAGGGCCGACGCGGGTGGAACACGGACACCACGGGCTTCGAGCGCGCGTTCACCGCGGGCATGCCCGACGCCCCTCGCGGCGACGTCGTGCAGCTGGGCGCCGGCGGCGCGGGCGTCGCCGTGGCCGACGCCCTCGCCCGGCTCGGCACCGCCCGCCTCACGATCGTCGACCTCGATGCCGCGCGCGCCGATGCGCTGGCTCGCGATCTGCGCGAGCGCCGCGGGACGGACGCCGTCGCCGCAGGGCCCTCGCAGCTCGCGGAGCTGCTCGCGGGCGCCGACGGCGTCGTGCACTGCACCCCGACGGGCATGGCCGAGCACCCCGGCATGCCCTTCGACGCCGCGCTGCTGCGACCAGACCTGTGGGTCGCCGACATCGTCTACCGGCCGCTCGTGACCGAGCTGCTCGCCGCCGCGCGCGCGGCCGGCTGCCCCACCCTCGACGGCGGCCGCATGGCCGTCGGCCAGGCCGTCGACGCGTTCGAACTGATCACGGGCACCCGACCCGATTCCGACCGCATGAACCGCCACTTCCACGATCTCGTGCGCCCGCGCGAGATCCTCGTCTGAATGGAGCACAACCCGATGACCGACACCGCAACGACGCGGAAGACACCCGTGAGGGCGGCCGTTGCCAGCTTCATGGGCAGCGCCGTCGAGTACTACGACTTCTTCGTGTTCGGATCCGCCGCGGCCCTGATCTTCCCGCACGTGTTCTTCCCGTCCGCGGACAACGCGGCGCTCGTGATGTCGTTTGCGACGTTCGCCTTCGCCTACGTCGCCCGCCCCGTGGGCGCGATCTTCCTCGGGCACTTCGGGGACCGGATCGGGCGGCAGAAGGTGCTCCTGTTCACGCTGGTGCTGATGGGCGTGTCCACGTTCATCATCGGATGCCTGCCGAGCTTCGAGCAGGTCGGGTGGCTGGCGCCCGCCCTGCTCGTGCTGTGCCGCCTGATGCAGGGCCTGTCGGCCGCCGGCGAGCAGGCCGGCGCATCGTCGCTCACGCTCGAGCACACACCGGACGACCGGCGCGCGTTCTTCACGTCCTGGACGCTGACCGGGACGCAGGGCGGGCAGATCCTCGCGGCGCTGATCTTCATCCCGGTCGTCGCGCTGCCCGACGACATCAAGTACTCGTGGGGCTGGCGCGTCCCGTTCTGGCTCAGTGCGATCGTCGTGATCGTGGCCTACATCATCCGCCGCTCGCTGCACGAGACACCGGCGTTCGAGGATGCCAAGGCCCGGGGCCAGATCGCGCGACTGCCTCTCGTGCCGCTGGTGCGCGACCACTGGCGCGATGTCCTGCGCGTCGTGCTGTGTGCCACGATCGCGGCGGTCTCGACCGTGTTCGGCAACCTCGCGCTCGCGTACGGCAAGGAGGTCGGTCTCGCCGAGAGCCTCACGCTGTGGCTCGTGGTGGTGGCGAACATCGTCGCCCTCGGCACGCAGCCGCTCTTCGGCCGGCTGGCCGACCGCATCGGCCGAAAGCCGGTGTACGTGTACGGCGCCCTGGCGTCCGCCGCGCTCATGCCGTTCTACATGCTGTCCATGAGCAGCGGCGCCACGCTGCTGATCTTCACCCTGGCGATCCTGACGTTCTCGTTCGGGTACGCGGCGGCCAACGCCGTATGGCCCTCGTTCTACGGGGAGATGTTCTCGACGCGCGTGCGGTTCTCCGGCATGGCGATCGGCACGCAGCTCGGCTTCCTGATGGCCGGCTTCGCGCCGACGATCGTGACCGCGCTCGGTGGCGTCGCGGACGGCGGGTGGGTCGTCATCAGCGTGTTCACCGCCGTGGTGGCGATCGTGGCCGCGGTCAGCGCGCTCACCGCGCGCGAGACGCGCGACGTGCCGACCGAGCAGCTCGGCCACCGTGCCGATGCGAAGGTGCTGGCCGGCGCCTGACCGCAGAGATGAAGACGCCCGGCGAGCAACTCGCCGGGCGTCTTCGCGTCGTCAGCGACCGGTGCGGATGATCCGTCCCTCGTCCTCGGCGCCGATCTCCTGGTACGCCGCGAACAGCAGCGACTCGTCCGGCGCCTGCAGCACAGTGGGCTTGGCGAGGTCATCGAGCACGATGAAGCGCAGCATGTCGCCCCGGCTCTTCTTGTCGCGCTTCATCGTCGCCAGCAGCGTCGCCCACGCGCCCGCGCGGTAGGTGGTCGGCAGCCCGAGCATCTCGAGCACGCGGCGGTGGCGGTCGACGGCATCGTCCGAAAGCCGTCCGGCCAGCCGCGACAGCTCGGCCGCGTACATCATCCCCACCGAGACGGCGGCGCCGTGGCGCCAGCGGTACCGCTCGGCGTGCTCGATCGCGTGCCCGAGCGTGTGGCCGTAATTCAGGATCTCCCGCTCCCCCGCCTCTCGGAAGTCGGCGCTGACGACATCCGCCTTCATCCGGATCGCCAGCTCGACGCAGCGACGGAACTCGGGCGAGGTGACGTCGACGACCCGCGCCGGGTCCGCCTCGATCAGATCGAGGATCTCGGTGTAGCGGATGAATCCCGCCTTCACGACCTCCGCGAAGCCCGCGAGCACCTCGTTCTCGGACAGCGTCGCGAGCAGGTCGAGGTCGCAGATCACCGCCCGGGGCGCCCAGAAGGCGCCGACGAGGTTCTTCCCCTCGGCGGTGTTGACCCCCGTCTTGCCGCCGACGGCCGCATCCACCATGCCGAGCACCGTCGTCGGCACCTGCACGATCTCGACGCCGCGCAGCCAGGTGGCCGCGACGAAGCCGGCGAGGTCCGTCACCGCGCCGCCGCCGAAGCCCACGACCGCGTCCGTGCGCGTGAAGTCCGCCTGCCCCATGATCTGCCAGCAGAATGCGGCGACCTCGATGCGCTTGCCCGCCTCGGCGTCCGGGATCTCGGCGAGCAGCACCTCGCGCCCGCCGTCCGCGAGCAGCCGCTCCCGCAGCTCGGCCGCCTGTGCCGCCAGCGTCGGCGGGTGCACGACGAGTACCTTGCGGGCCGCGGGCGGGAGCGCGGCCGAGACGTCGGCGAGCAGCCCGTGCCCGATCGTGATGTCGTACTCGGTGCCGACAGGGATCACCGTCGTGTCACTCATCTGGAGCCCTCCTCGGCGCTCTGTCCCACCCAGTCCGCGATGCGGGCGACGACGCCCGAGATGGGCCCCGTCGACGTGTCGATCTCGAGGCCCGCGACCTCCTCGTACAGCGGCCGGCGCTCGTCGAAGATCCGTCGCCACTCCGCGACGGGGTCGGCCCCCTCGAGCAGCGGGCGGTTCGCCCCCGCGATACGCCCACGCACCGCAGGGAGCGCCACGGTCAGGAACACCACCCGGTGCTCCCGGAGGTCTTCTCGCGTCCGCGCATCGAGCACCGCGCCGCCGCCCAGGGAGACGACGCCGCCGGCGGCGAGGGCCTCGACGACCGCGCGGCGCTCGAGCTCGCGGAACGTCTGCTCGCCGCGCGTACGGAACAGCTCGGGGATCGGACCGTGCTCGCGCACGACGATCGCGTCCGTGTCGCGGAATGTCGCGGCGAGGGCCTTGGCGAGCTTGCGTCCGATGCTGGTCTTGCCTGCACCCATCGGCCCGACGAGCACCACGGCCTTCTCGCCTCCGCGTCCCGGCGGCGCGGCGGCGGGCTGCACGTCAGAGGGCGAGGTCATGCGCGAGCGTCGCGGGATCCGAGGACGTCCGCAGCTCGTCGGCGATCCCTTCCCGGTATGCCTCGAGGTTGCGGCGCGTCTCGCGCACCGAGTCGCCGCCGAACTTCTCGAGCACGACGTCCGCGAGCGTGATGGCGACCATCGCCTCGGCGACCACGCCGGCGGCGGGCACGGCGCACACATCGGAGCGCTGGTGATGCGCGGCGGCGGTCTCCCCCGTGGCGACGTCGACCGTGCGCAGGGCGTGGGGCACGGTCGCGATGGGCTTCATTCCCGCCCGCACGCGCAGCACGGTGCCGGTGGACATGCCGCCCTCGGTGCCGCCCGCACGGTCGGTGCCGCGCGCGATGCCGTCCGGCGTGACGTACAGCTCGTCGTGCGCGGCGGACCCGCGGCGACGCGTCGTCTCGAAGCCGTCGCCGACCTCGACGCCCTTGATGGCCTGGATGCTCATGAGCGCCTGTGCGAGCTTGCCGTCGAGCCGACGGTCCCAGTGCACGTGAGAGCCGAGCCCCGGCGGCAGCCCGTAGGCGAGCACCTCGACGATGCCGCCGACCGTGTCGCCCGCCTTGCGCGTGTCGTCGACCTCGGCGACCATCCGCTCCGACGTCGCCGCGTGGAAGCAGCGCAGCGGATCCGCGTCCAGCGCGGCGACATCGCCGGGGGTCGGCAGCGGGGCGTCGTCCGGCACACGGACGGGACCGATCGACAGCGTGTGGCTCACGAGCCCGATGCCGAGCTGCGCGAGGAAGGCGCGCGCGACGGCACCCAGAGCGACGCGTGCGGCCGTCTCACGGGCGCTCGCGCGCTCCAGGATCGGACGGGCCTCGTCGAAGTCGTACTTCTGCATGCCGACCAGATCGGCGTGACCGGGACGCGGGCGGGTGAGGGGCGCACCGCGGCCCCGCGACTTCTCGGTCAGCTCGACAGGCGCGGCGCTCATGACCTCGGTCCACTTCGGCCACTCGGTGTTGCCGATGCGCAGCGCGATCGGGCTGCCCAGCGTGAGCCCGTGACGCACGCCGCCCGAGATCGTGAGCTCGTCCTGCTCGAACTTCATGCGCGATCCGCGTCCATAGCCGAGCTTGCGGCGCTGGAGGTCCGCCTGGATGTCCTCGGCGAGAAGGGGCACGCCGGAGGGCAGGCCCTCCATCACGGCGATGAGTTCGGGGCCGTGCGATTCGCCGGCCGTGAGCACGCGGAGCATGCCCCTAGTCTCCCACGAGCGCGGCGCGCATCGCGGCGCGCACGTCATCCTCGGACGCGAGCGGGGTCTCGACGCTCCCGCTCGTGAAGACCCGCACCTGCAGCACCGCCTGGTGCAGCAGCATGCCGAGTCCGGGGATCGCCCGTCCGCTCCAGCGGCTTGCCAGGTGCGACGGCCACGGGTGATAGGCGACGTCGAACAGGGCCCCTCCGGCGGCCGCGAGGGCGTCGGCGTGCGCCTCGGGCAGGATCGTGCCGCCCGGCAGGGAGCACACCGTCAGGTCGACGGGCGCGTGCACCATGCCGAACGGCTCGACCGACGCGTCGATCCCCAGCCGCTCGGCCAGCGCCACCAGCGGCAGGGCACGCTCCGGACGTCGCGCGACGATGCTCGCCCGCCGCGCGCCGATCTCTCCTGCGGCGACGAGGGCGGAGGCCGATGTGGCACCCGCGCCGATGATCCGCACCTCGTCGACCGCGGTGATCCCCTCGTCCGCGAGCGCCGCGACGATGCCCCCCACGTCGGTGTTGAAGCCGATGGGCGCGCCGGCGGGTGCACCCTCCGGACGCCGCACGTCGGCGCCGGGCAGCAGCAGCGTGTTGACGGCGCCGGTCAGCTCGGCGCGGCGATCGTGCCACGCGCTCGCGCGCCACGCCCGCTCCTTGAGCGGCATGGTCACCGCGAGGCCACGCCACTCGGCGTCGAGCGTCGCCAGCATGTCGTCGAACACGGCCTCCGCCACGCGCACGCGCCCGAACGTCCAGTCGAGGCCGAGCATCGCATACGCGGCGCCGTGCAGCTGAGGCGACCGGCTGTGCGCGATCGGGTCGCCCCAGACCGCCAGACGGTGTGCGGCCGGCACGTCAGCAGCCGGAGTCCGGGTTCGCCTCGCACCACTCGTGCCACTGGGAGATGGCCCGCTCGTGCTCGCCGAGGGTCTCGCTGAACACCGTCTCACCGGTGTCGAGATTTACGGTCACGAAGTACTGCCACGGCCCCTCGGCCGGCTTGAGCGCGGCGTCGATCGCGACATCGCCGGGGTTGGAGATCGGGCCGGCGGGCAGGCCGGTGTGCACGTAGGTGTTCCACGGGTTGTCGTCCTGCAGCGCCTCCTCGGAGCTGCTGACGGTGCCGTCGTGCATCTCGCCGTAGCCGTACTGCGCGGTCGAGTCCATCTGCAGCAGGCCGCCCGTGTCCGAGATGGCGGGGTCGAGACGGTTCTGGATCACGCGGGAGACCTTGTAGAAGTCGTCCTGGAAGCGCGCCTCGCGCTGGATGATCGAGGCGATCGTCAGGATCTCGTGCTCCTGCCCCTCGGGCACCCCCGCGGCCGAGAGCGACTCGCGCGTGCGGTCGACCATGGCGCGGATCGCGTCCTCGGCCGTGACGCCCGGATCGAACGTGTAGTTGGCGGGGAACAGCCAGCCTTCCAGGCTGTCGCCCTCGACGCCGAAAGCGGACGGGTCGGAGGCCGCTGCCTGCAGCTCCTCCAGCGGCATGTCGAGTCCGGCCGATGCCGCCTCGAGCGTCGCCTCGACCGTGAGCCCCTCCTGCAGCGCGACGGCGTTCTCCAGGCGGTTGGCGGGATCCTCGATCGCCGCCAGTGCCGCCGCGGACGTCATCTTCTGCTGCAGCTGGTACACGCCCGGATAGAACAGCGGGATCGCCTCGGCCGCGATGAGGTGATCGTAGAACGAGTCCGGCTTGAGCGTGACGCCGGCCTCGTAGAGCTTCTGCGAGATCGCCTCGCCGCCGTCGCCCTCCTCGATCGTGATGGTCGCCTCGCCGGTCGCCTGGCCCTCCTCGTAGTCGCTCGGGCCGTCCCAGCCGAAGCGCTCCTGGATCGCCGGGCCATACGTGTTCCAGAGGTAGAAGCCGCCGGCGACGATGCCGCCGAGGATCGCCAGCAGGATCACCAGGGTCACAAGGCAGCCGCGGCCGCCCCGGCGCGGCTTCGCGTCGACGGTGTTCTCCGGCACGAAAAGGTCATCGAGCGAGGCGGGCTCGGAATCCGCGGCGTCGGGCTCGTCGGCCGCGCGCGTGGCGGTTTCCGCGAGCGTCGCCGGCGCCGTGCCGCGACGGGCGGCGGGGGGCGGAGCGATCGTGGCCTCGGAGCCGCCGGACGGGCCGCGGAACAGCTCCTGGTCCCAGGGAAGCGAGCGGCTGGCCGGAACGGGGCCGGCGGCGTCCGCGGGGCCCTCCTCCGCGGCGGCGGGCGGGTTCGGGTCCTGCGGAGCGCGAGAGGCCTGCCGTGCTTGACGTCGGGTCAGCGGCTTGCCATCGCGAGTCGGGTCGGACATGAGTCGGGTCTACTCCTCGGGTATGCCGGCCGGGATACCGGCGGCCGCCCCGGTGCGCTTCTCGCTGTCGATGGCGTGCTGCAGCAGCACCACCGCGGCGACCTGATCCACAATGCTACGAGAACCCCTCTGAGAACGCCCGGACTGGCGCAGAGCGGAATGCGCGGACACCGTGCTCAGGCGCTCGTCGACGAGCCGGACAGGAGCCGCCTGGGCTGCTGCGAGCCGGGCCGCGAACTCGCGGGCGTCCGCCGTGGAGGGCGTGTCCTCGCCGCGCATGTTGAGCGGCAGTCCCACGACGAACTCCAGCGGCTCGTACTCCGCCGCGAGCTCCACGAGTCGCGCGATCGACCGCTCGTCGCGCGGCACGGTCTCCACGGGCACGGCGAGCATGCCGTCGGGGTCGCAGCGGGCGACGCCGACGCGGGCCTTGCCCACGTCCACGCCGAGACGCACGCCGCGTCGGAAGCCGCTCATCACCCCTGCAGCTGCGCGCGCACGGCGTCCAGTGCGGCGACGACGCCTGACGCGTCCGCACCGGCGCCCTGCGCCATGTCGTCGCGTCCGCCGCCGCGGCCGCCGAGCGGCTCGAGCGCGGCCTTGATCAGCACGCCGGCCTTCGCGCCCCCGGCGCGCGCCGCGTCGTTGGTCGCGACGATCGCCAGCACCTTGTCTCCCGCGCGCCCCGTCAGTGCGACGACGGCGGGCTCCGAGCCGAGGCGCTCCCGCACGGAGGTGGCGAGGCTGCGCAGGTCGTCGGCGGAACCGACCGCACCGACGTTCTCGGCGACGAGATTGACAGATCCGGTCCGCTGAGCGGTCTGGGCGAGCGCCGGCACACGGTCGGCGAGGGCGCGGGCCTCGAACGCCGCGATCTTCTTCTCGGCGGCCTTGAGATTCGCGGTGAGCTCGGCGATCCGCGCCGAGAGCTGGTCCTTCGGCGCCTTCAGCGACGCCGACAGCTCGGCGACGATCGCCCGCTCGGCGGTGAGCTCGCGGAACGCGTCGACGCCGACGAGCGCCTCGACCCGGCGGTTCGACGCGCCGACCGACGACTCGCCGATCAGGCTCACGAGCCCGACCTCCGCGCTCGAGGACACGTGCGTGCCGCCGCACAGCTCGCGCGACCACGGCCCGCCGATGTCGACCATTCGCACGGTCTCGCCGTACTTCTCGCCGAACAGCGCCATGGCTCCGGCGGCCTTCGCGTCCTCGAGCGAGAGCACGCGCGTCGTGACCTCGAGGTTGTCCCGCACGGCGTTGTTGGCGATCTCCTCGATCTCGGAGCGGGTCTCGGCGCTGAGCGCCTGACCCCAGGTGAAGTCGAAGCGGAGATAGCCCGCTCGGTTGAGCGAGCCTGCCTGGGTCGCGCCCTTGCCGAGCGTGTCCCGCAGGGCCGCGTGCACGAGGTGGGTGGCCGAGTGGGCCTGCTGCGCGGCCCGGCGGTTGACCGCGTCGACGATCGTCGTGGCGGGCTGCCCCTGGCCGACCTCGCCACGCGTGACCTGCACGGTGTGGCTCACCAGACCGGGCACAGGGCGCTGCACGTCGAGCACCTCGAGCTCATAGCCCGGCCCGACGATCGTTCCCTTGTCGGCCACCTGGCCGCCCGACTCGGCGTACAGCGCGGTCTCGGCGAGGATGACCTCGGCGATCTGTCCCTCGGATGCGGTGCCGGTGGCGAGGCCGTCCACGAGCACCCCCAGCACCCGGCTCTCCGTCTCCAGGTCGGTGAAGCCCGTGAACACCGTCTCGCCGAGCGCGCGGAAGTCGCGGTAGACGCTGACGTCCGCAATCGCGCGCTTGCGCGAGCGCGCGTCCGCCTTCGCGCGCTGCTTCTGCTCCTGCATCAGCGCGTCGAAGCCGGCACGGTCGACGCCGATGCCCGCCTCCTCGGCGATCTCGAGCGTGAGGTCGATCGGGAAGCCGTACGTGTCGTGCAGCAGGAAGGCCTGGTCGCCGCCGAGCGTCGCGCCGCCCTCCGACTTCGTCTTCTGCACCGCGGTGTCGAGGATCGTGGATCCCGACGAGAGCGTGCGCAGGAAGGTCTCCTCCTCCGCGAACGCGTAGGACGAGAGCCGCTGCCAGTCCGCATCGACGACCGGGTAGGCCTCCTTCATCGCATCGCGCGACGCCTCGAAGAGCACGGGGAACGTGGCCTCCTCCACGCCGAGCAGCCGCATGGCGCGCACGCTGCGGCGCATCAGGCGGCGCAGGATGTAGCCGCGACCCTCGTTCGACGGCGTCACGCCGTCGGACAGCAGCATGAGCGACGACCGCACGTGGTCCGCGATGATCCGGAAGCGCACGTCGTCCTCGTGCACCGCGCCGTAGCGGCGGCCCGACAGCTCGGACGCGCGGTCGAGCACGGGGCGCACCTGGTCGATCTCGTACATGTTCTCGACGCCCTGCTTGAGGAACGCGACGCGCTCGAGTCCCATGCCGGTGTCGATGTTCTTCGCGGGAAGGTCGCCCACGATGTCGAACTCGGTCTTGGACCGGACGTTCGTGATCTCGTTCTGCATGAACACGAGGTTCCAGATCTCCAGGAACCTGTTGTCGTCGACCACGGGGCCGCCCTCGCGACCGTACGCCGGGCCGCGGTCGAAGTAGATCTCCGAGCAGGGACCCGCAGGTCCGGGCTGGCCGGTCGTCCAGAAGTTGTCCTCGCGGCCGAGCCGCTGGATCCGCTCGGCGGGCAGTCCCGCGATCCTCTGCCACAGCTCGGCGGCCTCGTCGTCGGTCTCGTAGACGGTGACCCACAGGTCCTTCTCCGCGAAGCCCAGGCCGCCGTCCGCCTCCGAGGAGGTCAGCAGCTCCCACGCATACGCGATCGCGCCCTCCTTGAAGTAGTCGCCGAACGACCAGTTGCCGAGCATCTGGAAGAACGTGCCGTGCCGGGCGGTCTTGCCGACCTCTTCGATGTCGTTCGTGCGGATGCACTTCTGCACGTCGGCGGCGCGCGGATACGGCGCGGGCACCACGCCCGTGAGGTACGGGATGAACGGGACCATGCCCGCGATCGTGAACAGGATCGACGGGTCGTCGCTCACGAGCGACGCGGACGGCACGATCGTGTGGTCGTTCTTCTCGAAGTAGTCGAGGTAGCGCTTCGCGATCTCCGCGGTCTTCATGTGGGGTGATTCGTCCTTGGTCGATCTGCTGGCGGGTTCCCGGAGGAAGCGCGACAGCATGCGGGGGCGGCCGTCTCGGGTGACGGCCGGGAAGCGGATGGGGTCAGACGGCGGGGGCGTCGTCCGCCGACGAGCGGCGGGCCTCCTCGAGGCGGTACGCCTCGCCGATGCGGCCCGTGAACTCGTCGATGCGCGCGTCGATGTCGGCGAGCAGCTCGGCGCCCCGCGGGTCCCTGTTGAGGAAGTGCGCCGCGACGAAGCCGGCGATGATGCCGAGCAGGAACGCCAGCAGGTTCTTCATGTCACCCATCCTCCGATCGGACCGCGCGTGGCGGCATCCGTTCCATCGTAGACCGACGCTGGGCGCGGCAGCCGAAGCCGCCGGGCGCGGAACGACGGAGGGCGCCGAGGCCGAAGCCTCGACGCCCTCGCAGCGCGGGATCGCTCAGCGCGCGGCGTAGTACTCGACGACGAGCTGCACGTCACACGTGACGGGCACCTCGGCGCGCTTGGGACGACGCACGAGCTTCGCCTGGAGCTTGTCGAGCTCGACCTCGAGGTAGCCGGGCACGGCGGGCAGCACCTCGGCGTGACCGCCGAGAGCCGCGACCTGGAAGGGCTCGAGGCCCTCGCTCTTCGCCTTGACCTCAATCGTCTGGCCCGGCTTCACGCGGAACGACGGGCGGTCGACGATCTTGCCGTCGACCGTGATGTGACGGTGCACGACGAACTGACGGGCCTGCGCGGTCGTGCGGGCAAAGCCCGAACGCAGCACGAGGGCGTCGAGACGCATCTCGAGCAGCTCGACGAGGTTCTCACCCGTCAGGCCCTCGGTGCGGCGAGCCTCGTTGAAGGCGATGCGCAGCTGCTTCTCACGGATGCCGTACTGCTCGCGCAGACGCTGCTTCTCACGCAGACGGACGGCGTAGTCGCTGTCGGTCTTGCGCTTCGTGCGGCCGTGCTGACCGGGGCCGTAAGGGCGCTTCTCGAGGTAGCGCGCGGCCTTCGGGGTCAGCGCGACGCCGAGGGCGCGCGACAGGCGGACCTTGCGGCGGTCCTGGGACTTGGTAACCATGGTTTCCTTTCACGAGGCCGCGGCTATCGCGACGCTCGGACGTACAGTCCCCTTCCATCCGGTTCGGGCGTACGTCTACCCACCCGAGGGATCGTGCGAAAGGGGATGTGCCCGGATTTTCGAGCCGATCAAGCCTATCAGACGACCCCTGCGGGCTGCGTCAGTAGCGGATGGCGTCGATCGGGCGCACCCGCACGGCGACGAGCGCGGGCAGCAGCCCCGCGAGGGCGCCGACGACCGCAGAGACCAGCAGGCCGGTCACGGCCGCGGACATGGGGAACGCCGGCGGCTCCTGCAGACCGGCGAACAGGTTGTCCGTCAGCAGCGGCATACGCAGGACGAGGATCGCGATCACGATGCCGACGCCGCCCGCGATGACGGTCGCGACGACGCTCTCGAGCATGACGGAGAAGAACACCCGCGTGCCGGTCGCCCCGAAGCCGCGTCGCACGCCGATCTCCCGGATGCGGTGCCGCACCGTGACGAGCGTGATGTTGAGCAGGCTGAGCCCACCGAGCGCCAGGATGAGCGCCGCGATCGCGCCGAGGATCAGGAACATCGGACCGAACGGGTCGTAGCCGCCCTGCTCCTGCTGGAACAGGAAGTCGCTGCGGTACGCGTCGGCCTCCATGCCGCGCGGAAGACTCGCCGCCATCGAGACCTTCATCGCCTCCATGAGCTCGTCCGCGCCCTCGACGGGGATCCACGCCTCTCGCGACGTATTCGCGCTCAGCGTCGGCCCGACGATCCCTGCAGCGTCCTCGTAGACGATGTAGCCGCTGTATCCGTCCGGCCCCGCCGTCGACGTGGTCACCCCGACGACGACCGCCTCGGCGTTCACCCGCGCCGACGGCGTGCCGTCGACGTTCCAGGAGCTGAGGGTGAGCGTCACGGTGGGATGAGCCTGCATCGCGGGAGCGCCCAGCGCCTTCCACCAGTTCTCGCTGATCACGACCGCGGGCACGAGCCGGTCGCCGTCGGCATCCGTGAACCATCGCCCCTCGAGCACGGGGACGCGCCGCATGACGCCGTAGTCCGGGTCGACCGCCTGCATGCTCACCCAGGGCCCGCTCGGCACGACCGCGTCGACCTGCGCGACACGCGCGGCCCAGTCGACGCCGAAGCGCTCCGTCGTCGCGAAGAACGCCGCGTCCACGACGTCCGCGTCCGGCGGCTCCGGGACCGCGTCCGGGTCGCTCGAGGCCTCGAAGGCCGAGAATCCGACGAGGGCGGGCCTGCCGCCGGAGCGCTCCATCTGCTCCTGGAAGCCCTGCGCCATCATCTGCCCGAGGGCCACGACGCCCGTGAACGCGGCGACGGAGACCGCGACGACGATCAGGCTGAGCAGCACGCGCAGCCGGTGCACACGCAGCTCCTGCCACGCCTCCGTGAGCGCGCCGGTGATCGCGGTGAGCGGCCTCATGCCACTCCTCCCGTGCGCGCGATCGCGTCCGCCTCGAGCACAGGGACGGTCTCGTGCAGGACGCCTTCCGCGAGCCGGTAGGCGCGCCGTGCGCGCACCGCGACGTGCGGGTCGTGGGTGATCGTGATGAGCGCGGCGCCCGCCTGCGTGGCGATGTCGTCGAGGAGATCCATGATCACGGCCCCGGTCTCGACGTCGAGCGCGCCGGTCGGCTCGTCCGCGAGGATCAGCCGCGGTGAGCGCACGAGCGCGCGGGCGATCGCGACGCGCTGCTGCTCGCCGCCCGACAGCCGCTCGGGCATCTGCTCGAGCCTGTCGCCGAGCCCCACGCGCTCGAGCATGTCCGTCGCGATCGCACGCCGTCGCCAGAACGCGCGTCCGCTGTCGTACAGCAGCGGCATCTCGACGTTCTCGAGCGCGGTGCGTCCGGGCAGCAGGTTGAACTGCTGGAACACGAACCCCACGTTCCTGCCGCGCGTGCGATCCCGCCTCCCGGCGCTCATGCGCTGCAGCGGCACGCCGTCGAACTCGAGCTCGCCGTCCGTGGGGGCGTCGAGCAGGCCGAGGATGTTCAGCAGCGTCGACTTCCCGGATCCTGACCGGCCCATGACGCTCAGATGGTCGCCGACCGCGACGTCGAGATCCACACCGCGCAGGATGTGCAGGGGCGCCGCGTCGGGCAGCTCGACCGTGCGGGTGATGCCGCGAGCCCGCAGGATCGGCGCGCTCACCCCTCCGCCCCGGCGGTCGTCTGAGCGTCGGCGTCCTCGCCGGGCTGCTCGGAGACGGGCACGAACTCGAAGATCGCCTCGCCCTCCTCAAGCCCCTCGCGCACCTCGACGACCGAACCGTCGTTCAGGCCGAGGACGACGTCGCGCTCCTCCGGCAGTCCGTCGGGGCCGGGCACGAACACGACACCGGACTCCGCCGTGCCGAGGACCGCCGTCATCGGCACGACGAGCACGTCCTCGGCCACGCCGCCCGGGATGGTGATCGTGGCGCTCAGTCCGGGGAACACCCGCACGTCGTCGGGCACGGGACAGCGCACCGTGGTCGTCGCGGGCGCGGCGGCCTCGCCGCTCTCGCTCTCGAGCCCCGCGAGCGGCGTCTCCAGCACGAGACCCTTGCAGGTGAACGGCGCGGGCCCGCCCGTGATCTCGATGGTCGCCTCCTTCGGCTCCGTCGTGAGGCGGTAGCGATCCGCCGGCGGGATCGAGCCCTGGATCTGGAAGGTCGCCGGCGCGATCGCCCCGACCGTGTCTCCCGGCGCCACGGCCTGACCGCTCGCGAGGGTGAGGTCGGACAGGGTTCCCGTGCCGGGCGCGATGATCTCGCTCCACAGGTCGGTGGTCGATCCGTCCTCCTGCGGCACCTGCTCGCGGACGCTGGCGACGATCGCGCCGGCCTTCACCTGCTGTCCCTTGCGGAAGAAGACATCCACCACCGTCCCGGCCTTGTGCGCCTGCACCGCCACGGCGGGGTCGTTCGCGATCGTCGCGGGAAGCTCGAGGTCGTTCACGATCGTGCCGCGCTCGACCGGCAGCTGCGGCTCGGCGAGCGCTCCCGTCGGCTCCGCGCCGGCGCCCACCGCGGGAGCTTCGGCGCGGTCGGGGAAGAACGCGAGCTTGGCGAGCGCCACGGCGACGATCGCGCCGATGATGAGCCAGAAGACAGGCAGGATCACGCGTCGGAAGACGGCCATGCGGGAGACCTCGTTCGGGGAGCTGGGGCTGGGGTGGGTGGGATCAGGGGAATGTCTGCTCACCCTCGCGGTCCCCGAAGCGCCGCGTCAAGGATTCGCGCCGGAAACCGGGGATCCCCCTGACCCGCTCGGGGTCGCTGCCTGCGTGCGCCCGCCCCGTCCGTGCAGCAAACCACATGGTGTGAACGAGACCACAGGCTTCGGGCGCGTCAGACAGTGTGGTCTCGTTCAGGCGATGTGGTTTGGCGCCAGCAGCAGGCCGCGCCTGGCCGAGCGCGGCCGGCGTCAGTCGCCCAGGATGCGGCGCAGGCGCTCGAGCCGCGCGCCCACCTCGCGCTCGGCGCCGTGCGGCTTCGGTTCGTAGTAGCGCCGCCCTCGCAGCTCGTCGGGCAGGTACTGCTGCGGCACGACGCCGAGATCGTTGTCATGCGGGTAGACGTAGCCCTTGCCGTGCCCGAGCCGCTTCGCACCCGCATAGTGCGCGTCGCGCAGGTGCTTCGGGACGGGGCCCATCCGGCCGGCCTTGATGTCGGCGATGGCGGCGTTGATCGCGTTGTAGGCGGCGTTGGATTTCGCTGCGGTCGCGAGGTACGCCGTCGCCTCGGCCAGCGGGATGCGCCCCTCCGGCATGCCGATGAACGCCACGGCGTCCGCCGCGGCGACCGCGATCTGCAGCGCCTGCGGGTCGGCGAGTCCGATGTCCTCGGATGCCGAGATCACGAGGCGCCGGGCGATGAACCGCGGGTCCTCCCCCGCCTCGATCATGCGCGCGAGATAGTGCATCGCCGCGTCGACATCGGAGCCCCTGATCGATTTGATGAACGCACTGATGACGTCGTAGTGCTCGTCGCCCTGGCGGTCGTAGCGCAGGAGGGCGCGGTCCACGGCCTGCGCGACGTGGGCGGCGGTGACCGTCGGCTCATCCGCGTCCTCGGGCGACTCGGACACCGCGACCCCCGCGCTCGCCTCGAGTGCCGTGAGCGCCCGACGAGCGTCGCCGGAGGCGAGGCGGATGAGCGCCGCGCGCGCCTCCGGGTCGAGGCGGATCTCGCCCGCGAGGCCGCGCGGATCCGTCACGGCCCTGTCGACCAGAAGCCCGAGGTCCTCATCTGTCAGCGGCTGCAGCGTGAGCAGCAGGGAGCGCGAGAGGAGCGGCGAGATGACCGAGAAGCTCGGGTTCTCGGTGGTCGCCGCGATCAGAATGACCCAGCCGTTCTCGACGCCGGGCAGCAGCGCGTCCTGCTGGGCCTTCGTGAAGCGGTGGATCTCGTCGAGGAACAGGATCGTCGACTGGCCGTACAGGTCGCGCTGGTTCAGCGCCTCCTGCATCACCTCGCGGACGTCCTTCACACCCGCCGTGATGGCGGACAGCTCGACGAAGCGGCGACCCGACGATCGCGCGATCGCCTGGGCCAGCGTCGTCTTGCCCGTGCCGGGCGGGCCCCACAGGATGACCGACACGGTGCCGGGTGCCTGCGCCTCGGGATCCGCCAGCGCCACGATCGGCGAGCCGGGGCGCAACAGGTGCGCCTGCCCCGCGACCTCCTGCAGAGACGTCGGGCGCATGCGCACGGCGAGCGGCGTAGAGCCGCGGCCGCCGCCCATCAGGGAGCCCGAGTTCATCCCTCCAGCGTATGCGGGACCTCGGACACGACCGTGTCGATTTCGACGACGAGCACGAGCCTGCGTAGGCTCTATCGCGCTTCGCAGGAGGCGCCGCGGAGGCGCCCCTCGAGCGGAGCGACCGATTTCGACCACCGCCGAGAGGATTCGCAGCCATGGCCGCAGTGGGCAGGTCGTCCGCCCGGGACCGCGCCGCGCGCGAGGCCCGCGAGCGCGCGCGACTGTACGAGGCGCGCGTGCAGCACCATCAGGCGCAGGCGCGCCGGCGACGCCGCGACAACATCGTCGCCACCAGCGTTGCGGGGCTCGTCGTCGCCGCGGCGGTCGGCGGTCAGGCGCTGTTCTACTCGGTCGGCCCCGGGGCGGCGGAGGCGCCCGTCCCGAGCGAGACGCCCGCGATCTCGGAGTCGCCCGCACCGGCACCGGATGTCACCGGCACGCCTGTGCCGACGGGCTCGCCCGCGCCGACGGAGACGCCCGCGGGCTGACGCCGGGTCGCCCACGCGGCGGCGTACTAGGCTGGGGCCGTCCTGTCCCCTCCCGCGGTCACCGCGCAAGGAGCCCCCCGTGACGAGCCCCGATCACACCCCCGCTGAAGAGACGAACCCCGCCGGCGCCGATGCCGCCGAGGTCGCCGAGACCGCGCCGGAGCGCACCGAGACGGTGCGCGAGACGGCACCGGCCGACGAGAGCCAGACCGCCGCGACGCCCGCGGACGAGGATGCGCCTGCCGCCACCGCCGACGCGAGCCGGCCCGCCGCCGACGAGCCCGTCACGCAGCAGCCCGCCGCGGAGCAGCCGGTGGCCGACGACCCCGCGGCCGAGGAGGCCCCGTCGGCGGTCGAGGCCGCCGGCGACGCCGAGCCGGGAGAAGCCGCGGAGCCGGCGGAGAGCGCCGACGTGACCGCTGCCGAGGAGCCCGCTGCCGAGGAGCCCGCTGCGAAGGAGAGCCCCGACGCGGCCGCTGCCGACGCCACCGCTGCCGAGGGGTCCTCTGCAGAGGAGCCCGCCGCGGGCGGGGATGCCGCGGCCCCCGAGCCGGGCGAGCCCGCCGCGCAGGCCGCGACCACGTGGGGACGGGTGGATGAAGCCGGCGTCGTCTCGGTGCGCGAGGGCGACGAGTGGCGCGTCGTCGGCGAGTATCCCGACGGCACACCCCAGGAGGCGCTCGCCTACTACGAGCGCAAGTTCGACGATCTCGCGCTGCGCGTGCGCACTCTGGCCCAGCGCCGGCTGCGCGGCGGAGCGTCCGCCGCCGACCTGCGCGGTCAGGCGAAGAAGCTGCGCGAAGAGGTCGACGGCGCGGCCGTCGTCGGCGATCTGGCCGGTCTCACCGATCTGCTCGACGCGCTGACCGCCTCGCTCGCCGAGGCCAGCGCCGAGGAGGCCGCCGCGCATCGCGCCGCGGTGGACGAGGCCGTCGCCCAGCGCACCGCCATCGTCGAGCGCGTCGAGGCCCTCGCCGCCCGCGACCCGAAGTCGATCCAGTGGAAGCAGGCGACGACCGAGCTCAACGCGGCGTTCGAGGAGTGGCAGCAGCACCAGCAGTCGGCACCGCGCCTGCCGAAGTCGACCGGTCAGGCGCTCTGGAAGCGATTCCGCGACGCGCGCTCGACGGTCGAGCGTCATCGTCGCGCGTTCTTCGCCGAGCTCGACGAGACCCACAAGGCCGCACGCGATCGCAAGACGAAGATCCTCGAGCGCGCCGAGGCCCTCGCCCCGAAGGGTGAGGACGGCATCCCCGCCTACCGCGCCCTGCTGGACGAGTGGAAGTCCGCCGGTCGGGCCGGGCGCAAGGTCGACGACGCTCTGTGGGCGCGCTTCAAGGCCGCGGGCGACGCCCTCTACTCGGCGCGTGCGGAGCGCGACGCCGCCGAGCAGGCCGAGTCGGCGCCGCGCATCGAGGCGCGCAAGGCGCTGCTCGAGGAGGCGAAGGCCGTTCCCGACATCGCCGATGTGAAGCGCGCACGTCAGCTGCTGACCGGCATCCAGCGCCGCTGGGACGAGGTCGGCCGGATCTTCCCGCGCGACGCCGAGCGTGCGCTGGATGACCAGCTGCGAAAGATCGAGCAGGATCTGCGCGCGCGCGAAGAGGTCGACTGGAAGCGCAACAACCCCGAGACCAAGGCGCGCGCGAACGACGCGACGCGCCAGCTCGAGGAGGCGATCGAGAAGCTCGAGAAGGAGCTCGCAGACGCCGAGGCCAAGGGCGACGCGAAGGCCGCGGCGAACGCGCGCGAGGCACTCGACGCGCGCCGCGCCTGGCTCAGGGCCATCGGAGGCTGATCCGCGCAGCGGAGCGAGACGACTGCCCTCGAAGAGCGCACGGCACCGGTTATCCACACCGGGCCGCGCGCTCTTCGTCGTTCCCGGCACACTGCGTGCATGGCCCGCGTGCACCTGCCTCACGAGATCCTGTCCCCCGCCGAGCTGTCCGCCGCGCGGCTCGACGGCGAACTCACCCGCGTCGGCGGGGACGCGTACGCACCCGCAGACGCGCTCGAGACGCCCGCCGTGCGGGCCGCGAGCCTGCGCGGGCTGCTCGGCGAGCGTCTTGTCGCGATCGGCGTGAGCGCGGCGTGGGTGCACGGCGCCTCGGGCGCGCCGCCCGCGGTGCACCATGTGCAGCGCGGCTCCCACGGTGTGGCGCGTCCGGTCAGCCGCGGCATCCGCTTCCGCGACACGCCCATCGGCGACGACGACATCGTGGTGCTGGGAGGGGTGCGCGTTGCCAGCCCCGTGCGCACGCTCGTAGAGCTGGCGCGCGAGGCATCCGATCCCCTGTCCGCCGACTGCGCACGACGCCTCGCGACGCCGGCGCTGGTCGATGCGGCGATCGGATGGCTCGTCGCCCACCGGCGATTTCCCGGACGACAGCCCGCCATGTCCTTCCTGGCGGGGCTGACGGACGACCGATCAGTGCCTGTCGCGGATCAGGACGACGTCACGCGATAGACGTCGTACACGCCGTCGATGCGGCGCACGGCGTTCAGCACGCGGTCGAGGTGCACGGCGTCGCCCATCTCGAACACGAAGCGGCTGAGCGCGAGGCGCTCCTTCGTGGTCGACACGGTGGCCGACAGGATGTTGACGTGGTGCTCCGTGAGCACGCGTGTGACGTCGGAGAGCAGACCGGAGCGGTCGAGCGCCTCGACCTGGATGTGCACGAGGAACACGCTCTTCGTCGTGGGCGCCCAGGTCACCTCGACCATGCGCTCGGGATCGTTCTTCAGCGACTTCACGTTCGTGCAGTCCTCGCGGTGCACCGAGACGCCGCTGCCGCGCGTGATGAAGCCGACGATCTGATCGCCCGGCACCGGGGTGCAGCACTTGGCGAGCTTGACGAGGATGTCGCCGGCACCGCGCACCAGCACGCCGGAGTCGCCGCCGCGCGGCGCGCGCTGGCTGACGGTGGGCGGCAGGTCGACCTGCTCGGTTGTCGGCTCGTCGCTCGCCTGCACGAGCGCCGAGACCTTCTCCAGCACCGACTGGGTCGAGACGTGTCCCTCGCCGACCGCCGCGTAGAGCGCAGAGACGTCCTCGTAGTGCATGAGGTCCGCGACCTCGTGCAGCGAGTCCTTCAACCGCTGCAGCGGCAGCTGGTGACGTCGCATCGCGCGCGCGATGGCGTCCTTGCCCTGCTCGATCGCCTCGTCGCGGCGCTCCTTCGTGAACCAGCCGCGGATCTTGTTGCGCGCGCGGGTGCTCTTGACGAACGTGAGCCAGTCCTGGCTCGGACTCGCGTCGGGGTTCTTCGACGTGAACACCTCGACCACGTCGCCGGAGTTCAGCGTGGACTCCAGCGGCACCAGGCGGCCGTTGACCTTCGCACCCATCGTGCGGTGACCGATCTCGGTGTGCACCGCGTACGCGAAATCGACCGGGGTGGCACCGGCCGGAAGGCCGATGACCTTCCCCTTCGGGGTGAAGACGTAGACGTCCTTCGCGCCGATCTCGAAGCGCAGCGAATCGAGGAACTCCCCCGGATCCTTCGTCTCCGACTCCCAGTCGGAGATCCTCGCCAGCCACGCCATGTCGGTGTCGATCGACTTCGGATCCGCGGCCGCCTTGCCGCCGGCCATCCGCTCCTTGTACTTCCAGTGCGCCGCGACACCGAACTCGGCCTGCTGGTGCATCTCGTTCGTGCGGATCTGGATCTCGACCGTGCGACCGCCGGGCCCGATCACCGTCGTGTGCAGCGACCGGTAGAGGTTGAACTTCGGCGTCGCGATGTAGTCCTTGAACCGACCGGGAAGCGGGCGCCAGCGCGCGTGGATCGAACCCAGGACCGCGTAGCAGTCACGCACGGTCGCGACGATCACGCGGATGCCGATCAGGTCGTAGATGTCATCGAACTCGCGACCGCGCACCACCATCTTCTGGTACACCGAGTACAGCTGCTTGGGACGACCGGCGACCGTGCCGCGGATGCGCAGCTCGTGCAGGTCGCGGCTGACGTCGTCGATCACGTTCTGCACGTACTGCTCGCGCTGCGGCGTCCGCTGCTTCACGAGGCTGTCGATCTCGTTGTAGATCTTCGGGTGCAGCACCGCGAACGAGAGGTCCTCGAGCTCGGACTTGATCGCCTGGATGCCGAGGCGATGCGCGAGCGGCGCATAGATCTCGAGCGTCTCGGTCGCCTTCTTCTTGGCCTTCTCGGGCGGGACGAAGCCCCACGTGCGCGCATTGTGCAGACGGTCGGCGAGCTTGATCACGAGCACGCGGATGTCCTTCGACATCGCCACGATCATCTTCCGGACGGTCTCGGCCTGCGCGCTCTCGCCGTACTTGACCTTGTCGAGCTTGGTGACGCCGTCGACGAGGAGGGCGACCTCGTCGCCGAATTCGGCCTGCAGCTCGGGCAGCGGGTAGCCCGTGTCCTCGACCGTGTCGTGCAGCAGCGCAGCAGCGATCGCCCGCGGGCCGAGGCCGAGCTCGGCGAGGATCTGCGCGACCGCGAGCGGATGCGTGATGTACGGCTCACCGCTCTGCCGCTTCTGACCGCGGTGCTTCTCCTCCGCGACGGCGTACGCGCGCTGGATGATCGCCAGGTCGCCGCGCGGGTGGTTCGCCCGCACGGTCGTGATCAGCCGCGTGAGATCGACGTGCCGCCCGGCGCGCGAGAAGATCCGCGGGACCAGCCGGCGCAGGCTCGGGGCCTGGGACGTCACGGAATCGGCCATGCTGCGTCCCCTCCCTCGCTCACTCGCCCGCCATGCGGATTCTGCAATCCTACGCCGGGGCGGGGACCACTCAGGCTGCGCCACGTGCGGCGAGCACCCTCTCGTCGGCCTGACGGATCGCCGGCTCGTTCTCCCGGAACAGCGAGTAGATCGGCGCGGCGACGAACAGCGTCGAGTACGTCGCGACGATGATGCCCACGAAGATCGACAGCGAGATGTCCGACAGCGTCTCGGCACCCAGCCACAGCGATCCGATGAACAGGATCGCGGCGACCGGCAGCGCGGCCACGACGGAGGTGTTGATCGACCTCACGAGCGTCTGGTTCACGGCGAGGTTCACCGATTCGCCGAACGTGCGACCCGACACGTCCGCGTCCTCCATCGTGTTCTCGCGGATCTTGTCGAACACGACGGTGGTGTCGTACAGCGAGTACGCGAGGATCGTCAGGAAGCCGATCACGGCCGCGGGCGAGATCTCGAACCCGCACAGGGCGTAAATGCCGACCGTCACGATCAGCACGTCGAGCAGGCCCACGATCGCTGCCGCCGACATCTTCCAGGTGCGGAAGTAGATGGCGAGGATGAGGAAGGTCAGCCCCAGGAAGATCGCCAGGCCCCACAGGGACTGGCGCGTGACGTCCTGCCCCCAGGAGGGGCCGATGAACGATGCGGTGATCTCCTCCGGCGCGACGTCGTAGGCCGAGGCGAGAGCCTCCGTGACCGTCTGCGTCTGCTCGGCGCCGAGCTGCGACGTCTGCACGCGGATGTCGCGGTCGTTGACGGTCGTGACCCTGGTCGTCGTGCCGGGGACGGACTCCTCGACCGTGTCGGTCGCGAGCGCCTGGTCGGTGGACGAGGGCGAGGAGACCAGGAACTGCGATCCGCCCGTGAACTCGACGGAGAACTCGAAACCGCCGCGCAGGAACGGCGCGATGGCCGACAGCACGACGAGCACGATCGCGACGATGAACCACGTGCGGCGGCGACCGACGAACGGGAAGGATGCCTTGCCCGTGTAGAGGTCGTTGCCGAAGTCGGTCATGGAGCGCATCAGGCGTTCTCCTCCTCGGCGCGGCCCGCGCCCTTGTCCGATGCGTTCTGCGCGGCCGCCAGTTCGGCGGCCTTGCGCTCGGCGATGGTCTGGCGGCGTTCTGCCTCACCGCGGGAGCGCTTCGCGCGCCCGGCCGCGGCGACCGGCGTGCGGAAGGATGCGCGGCCGCGGTAGACGGCGCCGAGGGCGGCGGGGTCGAGGCCCGAGAGCGGATGTCCGTCGCCGAAGAAGCGCGTGCGCACGAGCAGCTGCATGACCGGGTGCGTGAACGCCACGAAGATCAGCACGTCCAGCACGGTCGTCAGACCCAGCGTGAACGCGAAGCCCTTCACGGTCGCGTCGGCGAGGATGTACAGCACGACGGCGGCGAGCACGTTGATCGACTTCGAGATGTAGATCGTCCGCTTGGCGCGCGCCCAGCCGTCCTCGACGGCGACCGTCATCGCCTTCCCGTCGCGCAGCTCGTCGCGGATGCGCTCGAAGTAGACGATGAACGAGTCCGCCGTGAAGCCGATCGTCACGATCAGGCCCGCGACGCCGGCGAGCGAGAGGCGGTAGCCGAGGCGCCACGACAGCAGGCACAGCAGGATGTAGGTCAGCACCGCCATCACGACGAGCGACGCGATGATCACGAAGCCGAGTGCGCGGTAGCTGACGAGGACGACGAACAGGGCGACGAGCAGCAGGCCGATGAGTCCCGCGATCAGACCGCTCTGCAGCTGCTGCGAGCCGAGCGTCGCCGAGATGGTGTCGGAGCTGACGACCTCGAAGCTCAGCGGCAGTGCGCCGAACTTGAGCTGATCGGCCAGCACCTTCGAGGTCTCCTGGTCGATGCCGCCGCCGGAGATGCTGGGACGGCCGTCGGTGATGACCGCGTTCATCGTCGGCGCCGAGATGATGTTGCCGTCCAGCACGAACGCGAACTGGCTCCGCGGGTCGTTCGGCGACTCCTGGCGGACGGCGTTCAGACGCTCGCTGATCTCGCCGAACGTCTGCGCGCCCTCGCCGTCGAACTGCAGGTTGACGCTCCACGTGCCCGTCTGCGGGTCCATGCCGTTCGTCGCGTCGTCGATCGAGGACCCGTCCATCTCGACCGGGCCGAGGATGTACTTCGCCGCGCCGGAGGCGTCGCAGGTGATGAGCGGCTGGTCGGCAGGGGCGGCTGAGGGGTCGTTCTCGGGGTCATCGCAGCGGTAGGACTGGAACTGCGCCCACAGCAGGTCGCTGACCCAGGCGGGGTCGGACCCGTTCGACGGCTCGGCGGTGGGCGTCGCGTTGAGCGATGCGTCCGGCGTCGGGTACGGGGTCTCCTCGCCGTCCTCTCCCACGAACGTGTTCGAGGGACCAGACGCGTAGATCACGGCGCGGAGCTCGAGCTGCGCGCTGGCCTGGATGCGCTCGCGCGTCTGCTCGTCCGCGTTGCCCGGGATCTGGACGACGATGTTCTGCGAACCCTGCGTGGAGATCTCGGACTCGCCGACCCCCGACGCGTCGACGCGCTGGCGGATGATCGCGACGGCCTGCGCGAGCTGCTCGGCCGACGGCTCCGCCTCCTCGGTCTGGGCCTCGAGCACGATCTGCGTGCCGCCCTGGAGGTCGAGCGCGAGCTCGGGGACCCAGGTGCCCCCCTTGACGACGTGGACGCCGAGCGCGTTCGCGCCGAACAGGATGGCGGTGATGACCAGCAGGCCGGTCAGGACGCGCCAGGCACGGCGCGCAGGAGTGGAGATCGCCACTGAGGTGTCAGCTTTCTGCAGCGGAGGTGAGGCGCGGCTGTGCGGCTCAGGCGTTCTTGTCGTCGCGCTTGTCGGGCGTGGTGCCCGATCCGGGCAGCTCGTCGGCCTCGACGCCGTTGACCGTGTAGGTGCCCGGCTTCGAGTCATCCGCGACCGGCTCCGGCTCGGCGATCAGGGTCGCGTCCGCGTCGCGCGCGTCCACGGCGTCCACCTCGGCGGCATCGGCGTCGGTGGCGTCGGCCGTGGCCGCCGTCTCCTCGGGAGCCAGATCGATCGCCTGCGTGTGCAGCTCGACGACGACGCCCGGGGCGATCTCGACCCTCGCAGGCTGCGACAGGTCGTCCTTGTCGAACTCGACCAGCGTGCCGAACAGTCCGGATCGCGTCATGACGCGCGCGCCGGGGACCATGAGCTCGGCCTTGCGGGCCTGCTCCTCGCGCATCTTCTGCTGACGGCGCCGGGAGCTGAAGAACATCCAGACGAGCAGCAGTGCGAGGACGACGAGGAGGAGGATATCCATGGGGCGGGAGAGCCTTTCGGGTGGGCGCACGCACCGTCACGGGTGCGAGAGAAGGGGCGTTCGGCGGGAAGCCGCCAGACCTTCAGTGATTATAGGTCATTGAATTTCAGCACCCCATCCGGGTGGGGCACATCCAGATGCGCGTAGGCCTCGGGGGTCGCGACGCGACCACGGGGCGTGCGCCCCATGAAGCCGATGCGCACGAGGTAGGGCTCGACGACGCTCTCGACCGTGTCCGGCTCCTCGCCGACCGCGACCGCGAGCGTCGAGAGTCCGACCGGCCCCCCGCGGAATCTCCGCACGAGCGCGTCCAGGACGGCGCGATCCAGCCGATCGAGTCCGATCTCGTCCACGTCATACAGGTCGAGCGCGGCGCGCACCTCGGCGATGCCCGCCGCGGCGCCCCCGGCATGCACGAGCGCGTAGTCGCGCACGCGGCGCAGCAGGCGGTTGGCGATGCGGGGCGTGCCGCGCGAGCGGCGCGCGATCTCCGCGCGCTGCGGCGGCCCCAGCTCCACGCCGAGCACCGCGGCCGAGCGCCCCACGACGCGCTCGAGCTCGGCGGGCTCGTAGTACTCGAGGTGCGCCGTGAAGCCGAACCGGTCGCGAAGCGGGTTCGGAAGCATGCCCGAGCGGGTCGTGGCGCCCACGAGCGTGAACGGCGCCAGATCGAGCGGGATGCTCGTCGCGCCCGCGCCCTTGCCGACCATGATGTCGATGCGGAAGTCCTCCATCGCGAGGTAGAGCATCTCCTCGGCCGAGCGGGCCATCCGGTGGATCTCATCGATGAACAGCACCTCGCCCGGCGTCAGGCTCGACAGCAGCGCTGCCAGATCGCCCGCGTGCTGGATGGCGGGGCCGCTCGACAGCCGCAGCGGTCGTTCGCTCTCCTGGGCGACGATCATGGCGAGCGTGGTCTTGCCGAGGCCGGGCGGCCCTGCCAGCAGGATGTGGTCGGCCGGCCGCTGCTGGATGCGTGCGGCGTCGAGCAGCAGCTGGAGCTGCCCGCGGACCTTCTGCTGGCCGACGAACTCCGCCAGGCTGGCGGGGCGCAGCGCACCCTCGATCGCGAGCTCCACCTCGTCGAGCGGCTGGGGCCTTGTGACGTCGTCGGACGACAGGTCGTCGTCAGCCACGCGCTGCTCCCTGCTTGGCCGGGCCCAGGAGGGCCAGCGTCAGACGCAGCAGCGCCTGCACGGAGGCCCGGTCCGAATCGGATGCCGCCTCCGCCGCCTGCGCGACGGCCTCGCCCGCGACGCGCTCGGGCCAGCCGAGCCCGGCGACCGCCTGCACGACACGGTCCGTCACGTCGGACGGCGCCGCCGCGGGCGTGGCGGTCGGCGCCGGCGGGGCGAGCTTGCCCTGCAGCTGCACGACGATGAGCTTCGCGGTCTTGGGGCCGATGCCCGACACGCGCCGGAACGGCTTGTCGTCGTCCTCCGCGACCGCGGCCGCGATCTGGTCGACCGTCAGCGCGGACAGCACCCCGAGGGCGGATTTGGGACCGACGCCGGACACGCTCAGCATCGTCCCGAACACCTCGAGCTCCGAGCGCTCGGCGAACCCGAACAGCGACAGGGCATCCTCGCGCACGATGAGGGTGGTGTGCAGCGCGAGCGTCTCGCCGACGCGCGCCGTGCGCGCGACATCCGGCGGCACGGCGACCGAGAAGCCGACTCCCCCGACCTCGACGATGACGCTGTCGGTGCCGGCGTGCAGCACCGTGCCGCGCAGGGAGGAGATCATGCGTCCAGCCTAGGCGC
>NZ_JAPSJA010000284.1 GCF_031178525.1 Microbacterium sp. | reverse complement strand
CGGAGGCGACGCGCTCGCGCTCACGGCGCCGATCACCCGCCGACGACGCCAGCGCGGCCGCGACGAGAGCCGCCGCGAGCACCACAGACGGCATGCCGACCGCAAGCACGTGCATCACCATCGCCGCGGCCATCACGACCGCGAGCGCACGCGCACGCCAGTGCGTCGTGGCGACGCAGCAGCTTCCCGCCGCGACGAGGCCGCTTCCCGCGGCCGCGAGTTCGAACACCGTCGTCCGCCTCCCGCTCGTTCCGGCTCAGTGCCCGCAGTGACAGCCGCCGTCGCCCGCGCCGGCAGGGCCGTGGGGCGTGGCGGCCTCGTGCGGTGACGGCGCCGGAGCCGTGGCGCAGTGCACGCTGAGGTTCGGCACGTCCAACGTGGGGTTGCGATCGAAGAAGCCGTGGGGCAGCAGCCGGAAGCCCGCGTAGTCGACGGGCATGATGGGCCAGTCCTCGGTGCGCGGGAAATGCGTGAGTCCGAACGTGTGCCACAGCACGATGTCCTCGCCGTCGATCCGCCGATCCGCGGCGATGTAGGCGGGCAGACCCGCTCCCCCGGGATTCTGGTTGGTGCTGCGACCTGCCGGCCACAGCTCGTCGCGGTCGTACTGCGTGACCCACAGGTGGTGCGCGGCGAACTCCGCGCGCGGTCGCACGTAGGCATCCTCGTCCACGAGCAGGGTGGGCTTGCCCTCCGGCACGAGGATGTAGGACGTGGGCTTGCCGAGTCGGTTGGCCTTCTCCGTGCTGGAGATGCGCCACACGCGATCCACCTCGCCCTTCGCGTCGCGGACCCCTTCCTGCTCCGTGCGCAGGCGGGTGTGCGTGCGCGTGAACGCATTTCCCCACGGATTGCGCTCGTCCTTCGGCACGCGGGCGACATCGACCTCGTCGACCGCGTTCGTCACGCCGTCGACGGTCATGTCGAGGCGCGCCGAGAACAGGTGCTGGTGGATCGGCGCCCCCAGTCCCGGCGCGACCTCGGTCGCGTACTCGTAATCGCCCCCGGGATGCGCGTTCGTGAAGACGATGCCCGTCGCCTTCGCCTCGAGCTCGATCTTGCCGTCGAGGTACAGGTACCAGTAGAAGCCGTAGTCGTAATTGCCGACCGTGACGAAGAACGACACGACCAGGCGCCGCTGGCGGCGCACCTCGCTCGTGCCGGCGAAGAAGTCCGTGTGCTTCCAGAGGATGCCGTAGTCCTCCTCGTGGATGCAGATCGCGTTCTTGATCGTCGTGGGGCGGCCCAGATCGTCGGCCACGACGGCGTCTACGTACGTGATCTCCCCCAAGCAGTCGCAGCCCAGCTCGAGCGAGTTCGCAAGCCGTCCGAACTGGTACTCGGACACGTCGTAGTAGTTCTGCCATGCGTTGGTGGGGCTGGTGTCGCCGTAGTTGACCACCATCTCGGCGATCGACCCGCGGTACATCACGGGTCGATCGACGCCGCCGTCCCGGAACGCGAGCTGGTGGAGGGTGAGCCCTTCCCGCCCGTTGAACCCGACCCGGACGCTCCAGTTCTCCCAGCTGAGCACGCCGTCCTCCAGCGTGAAGCTGACGCCCTCCGGCTGCGTGATCGAGATCGGCTTGAGCGACGCGCGCTCGGGCCCGCGCACGACGGGATCGCGGTAGTCGCCCGATTCCTGCGGCACGAACGCCGTCTCGGTCTCGACGAGGCGCACGACACGGCGGTTCCTGAGGTCGACATGCGCCACCAGACCGCCGATCGGGTGGGCCCAGCACGAGTCCTGCGGGTGCTCCTGCAGGAACGACAGCACGCGGATCATGCGCACTCCGACCTCATCGTCGTATCCGAAGACGCCGGCCGAGAGCGGACACGAGACGACCTTCGTCAGGTCGGTGATCCCGCGTGCCGCGAGCGCGGCGACATATCCGGGATCCGCCTTCACGATCTCGTCGGCAGCGGCGAAGTCCTCGTCCAGCACGGGGCCGAAGCCGTCCACCGCCGGGTCCAGCGTGCGACGCCACGTGATCGCTGCGGCGTCGAGGTCGACGACGATGTCCGTCACCGTGTCCGCGGCCAGATCGGTCAGCAGAACGCCGACCTCACGCGGAAGCGCATCCCCGGGACGCCAGGCGAGCACATCGGCTTTCGCCGGCTCGCGCAGGGCGATGTACGAGAAGCGCGTCGCGTCGTGGACGAGACCCTCCCGATCGAGGATCTCCCGCATGCGGTCGATCTCGTCGATCGCGAGCGGTGCGAGGGGGTGCCGGACTTCGGTCATGCGGGATCTCCTGTGCCGGGGACGGCGGGACGTTGTTGAGCGAATGCTCGATATTAGGCGCGGACGTGTTTCGCGCGGATGACGAGCGCGTCACCGGGGTGGGACGAGGCGGAACGGCGGTCGTGGGCGCCCCCGCCGCGTGCGCGAGCGGACTCGGCGGTCGCGGGACGCCCCGCGACCCCCGAGCGTCAGCCGGCGATGACGCGCGGCTCCGCGACGGCCTTGAGACCCTCGACGCTGAACTCCAGGCCGTAGCCGGAGCCCTTGACGCCCCCGAACGGCACCTTCGGGTGGATCGTGCCGTGCGAGTTGATCCAGACGGTGCCCGCGCGCATGCGCGCGGCGACGGCGCGTGCCGCGTCGCGGTCGCTCGACCACACCGAGCCGCCGAGCCCCGCCTCGAGGCGGTTGGCGCTCGAGATCGCATCCTCCACGTCGGTGTATCGGATGATCGGCAGCGCGGGTCCGAACTGCTCCTCATCCACCAGCGGGTCGCCGTCCTGCGCCTCCGCCACCAGGGTGGTCTGGAAGAAGGTCGGACCCAGATCCGCGGCGGGCTCGCCGCCGACGACGATGCGGCGGCCGCGCTGCTTGGCGTCCTCGACGAGCCGGCGCACGATCTCGAACTGCTTGGCGTTCTGCAGCGGGCCGAGGACGTTGCCGCCCTCGATGCCGTTGCCCATGGGCATCTGCGAGGCCACGGCCGCCAGCGCCTCGACCACC
>NZ_JAPSJA010000003.1 GCF_031178525.1 Microbacterium sp. | reverse complement strand
TCGCCGTCGACGCGCACGACGAGCCGCACGGTGGACAGGCCGGGCTCGACGTCGGCGAATGCGAAGCGGCCCTCGCCGCCCATCTCCGCCGCCCATTCCCTGTCGCCCTGCGACAGGCGCGCCGCGAGCACCTCCGGCTCCGCCCAGCCGTCCACGCGGCGCATGCCCGACTCGCTCTCCGAGACATGCAGCACCACGTTGGTGGCCTCGTCGTGGAACTGCAGCGTCAGCCGCTCGTGCTCGTTGCGCACCGCGCTCAGCTCGGTGGGGACCTGCGTCAGCAGCGCGTACTCGCGCGACACGTCCTCGACGGCGACGGCGGCGATCATCCGCGCCGTCAGGTCGGTGGGGGGCTCGTCGAACCGCTCCCACATCGAGCGCAGGTCCGCGAGCATCGCGGCATCGTCATCCACGCCCATAATCATCCACCGCCATCTATCTGTTCGCGACGCGCACCGCCGTATGGCTGCCGAATGCGCGCGTCGCTGACCTGTCTCCCACCCGCGCCCACCTGCGTCTCCATGACGAGCAGGACGCGGGAAGACCGAGAATGATACCCGGGTGAGGTGGGCAGAACTGCCCAAGTATGAATATACCGGATGACATCCATCACGGAGCGCCACGGCGCCGACGTGATACGCGACTCAGAAGCCGCTGCCGTGTACGAGGAACGGCGACACCCGGCCGGTCTCCTCGCTGGCGGCCGCCAGCGCGTCGGACGGCGCGAGGCCCGCCGCCAGTCCGCCGTGCAGCGCCGCGAGCAGCTCGGCGGCGACGTCGTCGGCCACCGTGACCGGAGCCGCGACGACGCACACGGCGCCGGCGTGCAGCCACGCGTGCGCCATGCTCATGGCCTCCGCACCCCATCGCACGGAGGAGCGCCCCAGCTCGCACGCCGACAGGACGACCGTCTTGGGCGGACGGTCGATGAGGTCGATGTCGTATCCGAACAGCGTGCCGTCGGCGAGACTCAGACCGGAGAGCATCGGTGCGTCGAGCGCGTGACGGCCGTGCGCCACGAGGTGCAGGACATCCACCTCCTCCGCCAGCGTGCTGACCGCGGAGACCGTGGCGTCGGCACCCTGCAGCACGGGCGGCGGGGGCGCCATGCCGCCCCCGTCGGCGCTGTTGACCTCCCACGCGAACGCCGCGGTGAGCGCCTCCTCGGCTCCGCGCGCGACGCCCGGCCCGACCGCGAAGCCCGCATTCCTTCCCGTGCGCTCCCACGACCGCGAGGCCGACCAGCGCGAGGCGGATCGCGCGAGCGACACCGAGCGGCCGCGCATCCCCGGCAGCATCGTCCACGGCATTCCGGCCAGGATGCCCGGCGCGGTGATCAGCACGCGCCGCGGGTCGCCGGCGGCGGCGAGCGGCGTCTCGACCAGCAGCCGGGACAGCGCGGCGAGCCGCACATCGAGCGCGCGCCCGACGACCTGTGCCATGGGTCCGCCTCCCACGGAGGCGACCACGTCGAGGTCGGCGCGCAGCCCGGGCATCCGCTCGCGCACCGCTGCCGCGTCGATGTCGACGACCCGTGGTCTGCCCGTGGCCGGTACGACGAGGCACACGAGGGCGTCGCGGCTGTACACGTAGGTCAGCAGGGCGGTGTCGCTCTCGAGATTCGAGCGCAGCTTCTCGAGATCGACGCGCGGGATGCCGTGCCCGTCGCCCGCCGTCGCCCACTGGCGCTCGCGCAGGCGCTCCCGGATCTCCCACACCCGGGGATCCTGCTCCCACATCGCCCCTGCCTCCTCACGCAGCAGACGCAGCTGCGCGAGGTCGGCCGCGTGCTCGGGATCGCGCGGAGGGCGCACGGGGCTCACCTGATGAGCGAAGTGGCGTGCGCGCTCGGACCACTCGAACAGCACGTCCGGCCGGCGGGAGCGGATCGCCGCCGAGAGCCCCTCGAGCATGACGCCGTTGCCGTGCATCGCGATCGAGGACGCCACATCCAGTGCCCCGAACGAGCGCTGCCACTCCGACAGCGTCTCCAGGCCCGCGGCCGCGTGGCGCCGCACAGCGGCGTCCTTGCCGCGTGCCGCAGCCTGCACCGCGCGGGCCTCGTGCGTGAGAAGGCGCACGGGCAGCGGGTCGCTGTCACGGAGCCTCCCCACGCCGGGATCGGCCTCACCGCGGCGAGCGCACGCGATCCACTTCGTCAGGCGCAGCATCCGCGCCTCGCTCGGGAAACCCGCCTGCTCGAGAGCCTCGACGATCTGATCGACCTGCTCCGCGGTGGGCCGACGCCGGCCGGCATCCGGCATGTAGAGCAGTGCGCGCAATCGGATCCCGTCCGCCCGCGCTGCCCAGGCCGTGCTGCCCAGGCGGCGGAAGCGGCGAGCCGCTCGGCCGGCGACCTCGGCGCAGCGGGCGAGGTCGTAGGTGAGCAGCGAGCGTGCGAGGTGGAACTCGGCTTCGGCTCGCGACTGCGGCATGTGCGCCGCGCCGAACGACCGCGCCACGTCCTCCAGCGTCTTCTCCGCCTCGAGGACCTGCCCCGCTTCGCGCAGCACCTCCGCGCGGTCGAGATCGCACACGGCCATGTTGACCGGCGAGGAGGCCACATGCGGCCGCGCCTCGGCCATGCGCTCGAGCGCGGTCACGAGATCGCCCTCGAGAAGAGCCACGTAACCGGCGTTGTGGACCGTCATGGCGCGGTTGACCGTGTCGCCGGTGGCGGAGAAGCACTCGGCGGCGCGGTCGAGGTCCGCCCGCGCCTGCGCCAGATGGTGCCGACGCATCAGCGCCACGCTCCGGTTGATGAGCATGTTGCCGAGTCGCGTCGGGTTGGTCTCCGCGGCGATCGCCTTGCCGAGCATGACGAGCGCCTCGTCGAAGTCGCCGCGCTCGACCGCCAGCGCTCCGAGCTGGCCGTGCAGGATGGCGATCGCCGACTGCGACAGCACGGAACCGCCGTCGGCGGCGTCCAGCACCTCGCGGCAGATGCGTTCGGCCTCCTCGGGGCGTCCTGTGCGCGTGAGCACGTACGCGAGCGTCCCGGCGATCCGGGCCTTCTCCTCGTGCGACGTCGCACGCTCCGCCGCGCTCCGCAGCGCCCGCCGCGCGGCGGTCAGCCGCCCGCTGTTGCTGAGGTCGACCCCGCGGGCGTGCAGATCATCCGCGGTGAGCCGCATCGGGCGCCTCCGAAAGATATGACATATCCCTCTTCCGGGATTCCGGGCCAGGGTGCATGATGTCCGTTAGCGGACCGGGCCCCCGACCGATTCGACGCCCCGAATCCCGTCCTACCCAGATCCCGAGGCTCCCCTCATGCCCTTCACGCCCACCAATACCGTGCGCCCGCTGACCCCCGCCCATGGTGCGCTCACACCCTCGATCCGTCGGCTTGATCGAGTTCTGAGAGCGCCTGTCTCGTCGCCTTCCGCATACGTTCGACTGCATCGGCTCGTGCTCTCGTCTTCGTGAGCGGGACCATCCCGAGCTCTGCGGCGATGACACCCGCGACGTACGGCGCCGCGAAGGACGTGCCGCTCCAGGTCGCGAACCCGCCGCGGTAGTCCTCGACGGCGATCGTCTGCCGACGGTGACCGTAGAGGTCCAGTCGGGTGGTCGCCTGCCTGCCGCCCTCGAAGGCGGGAAGGCAGCTGACGATCGCCGCACCCGGCGCGTACACGTGCACCCACGGTCCGACGTTCGAGAACAGCGCCACCGACGTCGCCCCGGGATTGAGCGCCCCCACCGCGACGTGCTGGGCGAACTCATCCGGTTCGATCCCGGAATCGCCCCCCGGCCAGGCCCATAGCGCTGCGGGGAACGAGGGCCGATCGATCGCGTCGTTGCCCGCCGAGCAGACGACAGCCACGCCGAGCTCGCGCGCGACGCGCAGCAGGTCGTAGACCGTGCGAGAGAACAGGCCGTCCTCGGGTGTCTCGTGGTAGAAGCCCAGCGAGAGATTGAGCACGTCGATCGCGACGCCGCCCTCATCGCCCGCCGCGTGTCGACGGACCAGCTCGATCACCTCCGCCAGAGTGCGGATGAGCAGGCTCTCTTCTACGACGCCGAGCGCGTTCGCCAGCCGCACCGAGACGATGTCGGCTTCCGGTGCCAGCTGGCGGACGACTCCGGCGATGAACGTGCCATGGCCGGGCACCGGGTCGATCTCGCCGTCCAGCTGTCCATACAGATCGCCGTACTTCTCGGGGTCGGCTTCATCCGTCAGTCCGATCGGCACGCCGTCGAGCTCCAGGCTCCGGGTGACGATGTCGTCCGGCATCCAGTCGTGCACGCCGCAGCCGGTGTCCAGGATCGCCACAACGGGACGACGACGGCCGCGTGCGAGCGTCGCCGTCCGCACCGGCCCCGCCCCCAGCCTGGCGATCGGCTGGCGGCCCCCGCATCCCGGCCGCGCGTACTCGGCGGCACCGAACGGGTTCGTCGCGGTGAAGGGGTTGGTGGCGGTGAACGGGTTGGTCGCCGTGAACGGGTTGGTCGCCGTGAACGGGTTGGTCGCCGTGAAGGGGTTGGTCGCCGTGAACGGGTTCACGCCCACCGGATCGATCGCCAGCACGTGGTCCAGGCCCACGCCCTCGAGCCGCGACTTCGTGTGCCGGCGCGTGCGCTGCAGCAGACGCCAGGCGTCCGGGGCGAGCGGCGAATCGGCGTCGGGCGTCTCGCCGGGCGCGACGACCCGCACGCGGGTCACGCCCGGCACACCGGGAAGCAGCGGCTCCGGCGCGGCGTCGAAGCCGCGCAGCGCGCCGCCACGCAGATCCTCCAGCTCGATGCGCCAGCCGAATGTCGCGGCTGTCGCGTCGAGGTCGCGCAGCTGCGACTGGCGGGACTTGCTCTCGCTCGAGACGAGCAGGCGATCCGGCACGTACACGGTGGGAAAGGCCTGGATGCCCGGCACGGGCTCGACAGTCGGGTCGAGCGTGCGCCCCCTCGGCACGGATCCCGCGGCGCGATCGCGCCAGCTCCAGTTCTCCGGCTGCGACGAGTCGGCCATGGGTCACCTCTCTCCGCGGCGAAGCCGCACTCCACCCCACGGCGGCGTGGGGGCGCCGCCGTCGTGCTGGGAGAGGGTCACACTTCGAACTGCGGCGTGACGAACTCTCTCAGCTCACCGTCCATCCTGACGATCAAGCGCACGGCCGACAGGCCGGGCGCCACTTCGTCGAACGCGAACCGGCCCTCGTCATTGAGCGCGGCGGCCCACTCGCGTGCACCCTGGGACAGGCGCGCGGCAAGCACGGCGGGCTCCGACCACCCGTCCACGCGACGGCTGCCCGACTCGGTCGCCGAGACGTGCAGCAGCACGCTCGTCGTGTCGTCGCTGAACTGCAGCGTCAGCCGCTCCTGCTCCGTACGCACCGCGGCCTGATCGGCAGACACCTCGGTCAGCAGCGCGTACTCTCGCGACAGGTCGTCGACGGCGACGGCGGCGATCATCCGCTCGACGAGGTCGGCGGGAGGCGTGTCGATCCGCTCCCACATGCGCTTGAGGGCGTCGAAGGTCTCGCGATCCCGTTCCTCTTCATTCGACGACGTGCTGTCCACGGTCATGCTCTTCCTCGCTCGATCCCGTCCGGGCCCTCGAGCCGTGTGCGCAGTTTGCCCAGGCAGCGCTGTCTGGTCGGTCCGATGCTTCCGATCGGCATATGGAGATCGTTCGCGATGCGGCGGTAATCCGGCCGGTCATCGAACGCGACGATGCGCAGCAGCCGGCGGCAGCGCTCATCGAGGGTCGACACCGCGTCCCACAGCCGCTGCGCCTCGAGCTGCCCCACGGCCTGGTCCTCCGCCGTCGCGCTCGGCGGCATCTTCAACTCCAGCGCGTCATCCTCCGTCGGGTCCGCCCGCGTATCGACCTTCGACGCCCGCCATGCCTCTCGGCGGGCCGTCATCGTGAGCCAGGCCGACACGGCCTCGGGGTCCTGGATCGAATCGTGCTTGCGCACGAACGCCAGCCACGTCGCCTGCACGACGTCCTCGGCGGTCTCCCGCCGCAGTCCATAGGCGCGCACGACGTGCCACAGCACGGGGCTCAGCAGGCGCACGAGCTCGTCGAGCGAGCGGCTCTGACCCGTGTCGCGCCAGCGCACGAAGAGCGCCGCCGCGAGCCGCCAGCGGGCGCGACCGTCTCCGGTGTCGTTTTCGCCGGGTGCCTCTGGCACCTCTGCCGCTGCGCGGGGGGACGCAAGCGGTGCGGCATCCGGATCCGGGGTGTCCGGACGCCTCGGCGGAGGCATGTCCTCCACCCGCCACATTGTGCCGACACGCCGAGGGGCGGCACAAGCAATGCGAGCATAATTTTCGATCAAGCATGGCGCTGTCCCGGTGACCGGCGCACCGCGGGCCAAGGTCATCCGCAGCCTCCTTCCAGCGCCAGGGGCGCATCGCCGACAAGCGGCGTGTGCAGCAGCGCCGGCGTGGCACCCGCCTCTCCCGCGAAGCGGAACTCCACGGTCGCCGACTGCCCCGGCGGCACCGTGACGCGCGTCGCCGCACCGGGGCGGCCGACGACCGTGGCCGCATTCCACGCGGCGGGAGCGCCGTCGATCCACACGCCCTCGGCCACGGCCCCCGGCAGGGCGAGCGCCGTGAGCCGCAGGCCGATGTCCTCGCGTGCGAAGCCGCCGAACGCCGGGAACGCCCGCCACGGCAGCTCGACGCCCGGCTCGACCGCGCTGCGCAGCTCGGCCCGGATCAGGATCGTGGCACGTCCGTCGCTGCGGCACTGGATCGTGAGCGCGAACGAGGCGTCGAGATAGGCGTCGAGCTTGCCCCCCGTCAGGTCGTCGAACAGGAGCGCGTGCGCCTCCTCCTGGTTCATGCGGGCGGCAAGGCCCGCGGCGGCGGTGCCGGCGATCACCGCCTGCTCGGCGGGATGCGCGCTCCACACCGCGAGGCGGCCCTCGTCGATCAGCGGGGCGAGGTGGAAAGCCATGCCCGGCGCGTCCGCCGGCCGTGCCAGCGCCGCCGTGAACACGGCGTCCGTCACGGCGCGGAAGTATGCCGACTGCGCGTCCTGCTCGCGCTCCAGGTAGGGGCGGCGCAGCAGCGTGTCGACGACCTGCTCGGCGTGCAGCTGTTCGCCCTCGACCGAGACGGGGCCCGTCAGGGCGAGCAGCGGCTCGAGCACGAGCGGGTCGATCGCGATCACGGCGTCGACCTCGGCTCCGCGCGCCTGGCGCCACCAGGCTCGCGCGAGCTCGGCCGACAGCGCGAAGTCGGGCGTGGCCGTGATGTTCTGCACGAACCGGCCGATGCCGTCGTCGGCACGCGCCGACGCATCCGCCGGGACGTGCGCCATGGGCCGGGCGGCGGGAGGGAACGCCGTGCTGTCGGCCTGGTCGGCGATCTCCACGGCGCCGCCGTCCGCGCGCAGCGCGATGAACGTGCCGGTGATGCCGCCCGCGGCGCGCAGCTCGGCGGGGTTCTGGAGCATGAGCAGCACGGTGCGGGGCTCGTCCGCGCCGAGCATGGGCGGAACGACGACGGCCGTCGCCCGCATCGCCTCGAGCGCGGGGCCGACGCGCTCGATCATGTCGTCGAGCTGCCCCAGCGCCGAGGCGGCGGGGCCCACGAGCTCCGTCCGGTCGATCCCGCCGAGCGCCGTGCGCGCCTCGCCGATCGCGGCGACCGCGTCGTCGAGCGGCTCGACGAGCGCCCGCACGGCGTCGACGTCGACGCCCTCCGGCTTCACGCTCGCAAGCACGCCGGAGGAGGCATCGAGCACGTCGCGGCCCGCTGCCGTCAGGCGCGCCAGCTCGCCGGCGCCGACGCGAGCCGCCCGCAGCTGCGCCCCCGCGTACGGCACGTGCTCGGCCGCGAGCCACACGGGATCCGACGTCAGCGACGCCAGGGTCGAAGCGTGCCCGGCGAGCGCCCCCGCGTCGCCGGACACGCGGTCCAGGAAGGACGCGGCGTGCGCCGCGTCGGAGGATGCTGCGTCGAGCGTCGCCTCGAAGCGGTCGGCGGCCGCGCGCAGCGCGGTGGCCTCGCCCAGCGCGAGCGCGCCGCGCACGCCGAGCCACGCGACCGCCGCGCACAGCAGCAGCCCCGTACCGAGCACCGCGCGCGCGGTGATGCGCCGCCAGCGCGGCCCGGGCGCGCGAGCCTTCACCGCCCGCGCCGTCCGCGGCGCGCTGCGGCCCTGTGATCGGAACATCACACCTTCGGCCGGCGCCGCGCGGTCGCGAACGCGAGCCCGCCCGTGAGCATGCCCGCCCCCAGCATCAGGGGGGCCACGAGCTCCGTTCCCGTCGCGGCGAGCGAGGGCGGATCACCGGCCGCAGCGGCGATCGGCACGACGCCCTGGGGTCCGACCGCGCAGAACGGCGTCGACGGCGGGTAGGACACCGCGACGGCCGCCTCGGGATTGACGTCGAGCGTGACGGCCGCGCCCTCGCGGGTCCAGCCCAGGTCCTCCTCGCCGACATCGACCCAATCCCCGCCCCGCTGGACCCAGCCCGGCCAGTCGATGCCCTGACCCGACGAGTCCACGGCGGCGGCGGGCCACAGCACGCGGCCCGCGAGCCGGCCATCGTCGCCGAGCGTGCCGAGCGGCACCTCGTGGCGAAGGGCGCCCTTGGTGAACACGAGCGTGACGGCGTCGGACGTCGCCCGCCCGTCCGGGTCGACGAGCGTCACGTCGTAGACGACATACGGCGCATCCTGAACGCACTCCCCGTACGCGCTCGCGTTGACCGACGGCTCGACGGGCTGCTCGGGTGCATACACCTCGTCCACCCCGGTCGCCGCGGTGGCCGCGGTCGCGCCGAGCGCCAGCGCGACGGCCGCGCCTGCCCACATTCCGTGCAGCATGAGCTGTCCTCTCCCCTCCCGCACGCACGGGAGCCTCGTCCTGGACGAGCGACCGCCCGCGGCTCCTGATACATGGAGCCGCGGGCGGCGGGTGAGGCTCGGGGTGAACTACGCGGTGGCGTCGCCGAGGGCGGCGAGGCGCTCGGCCTCGTCCGCTTCGATGCACGACTGGAGGATCGGCTCGAGCGCGCCGTCCATGACCTGGTCGAGGTTGTACGCCTTGTAGCCGGTCCGGTGATCCGCGATGCGGTTCTCGGGGAAGTTGTAGGTGCGGATGCGCTCGGATCGGTCCATGCCGCGGATCTGCGACTTGCGGGCGTCGGCCGCGGCCGCGTCGAGCTGCTCCTGCTGGCGCGCCAGCAGTCGCGCGCGCAGCACGCGCATGGCGGCCTCGCGGTTCTGCAGCTGCGACTTCTCGTTCTGCATGGACACGACGATCCCGGTCGGCACGTGCGTGATGCGCACGGCCGAGTCGGTCGTGTTGACCGACTGGCCGCCGGGGCCCGACGAGCGGAACACGTCGATCTTCAGATCGTTCTGATCGATCTGGATCTCCTCCGGCTCATCGACCTCCGGGAACACGAGCACGCCGGTCGTCGACGTGTGGATGCGCCCCTGCGATTCGGTGGCGGGCACGCGCTGCACGCGGTGCACGCCGCCCTCGTACTTGAGGTGCGCCCAGACGCCCTGCGCGGGATCCGCCGACGAGCCCTTGATCGCGACCTGGACGTCCTTGTAGCCGCCGAGGTCGGATTCGTTGCGCTCCAGCAGCTCGGTCTTCCAGCCCCTGGACGCGGCGTACTGCGTGTACATCCGCAGGAGGTCGGCGGCGAACAGCGCGCTCTCCGCGCCGCCCTCGCCGGCCTTGATCTCCATGATCACGTCGCGGGCGTCATCCGGGTCGCGCGGGATCAGCAGGCGCCGCAGGCGCTCCTGGGCGTGCGCCCGCTTCTCCTCGAGCGACGGGATCTCCGCGGCGAACGCCTCGTCCTCCCGCGCGAGCTCGCGCGCCGCCTCGAGGTCCTCCCCCGCGGCCGTCCACGCCTCGTGCGCCGCGACGATCCGGCTCAGCTCGGCGTAGCGGCGGTTGACGCGCTTCGCGCGCGCGGCGTCGGCGTGCACCGCCGGGTCGGAGAGCTCCTCCTGCACCCGGCGGTGCTCGTCGATCAGCGCATCGACGGAATCGAACACGCGCTCAGCGGATGTCGTTCTCGTGACCAGAGGAACGACCGCCCACGGACATCTGGGCGTTCTTCATCTGCACGAGGAACTCGACGTTCGAGGACGTCTCCTTCAGCTTGTCCAGGACGACGGCGAGAGCCTGCTCGGGCGACAGACCGGCCAGCGCCCGGCGCAGCTTCCAGGTGATCTTCACCTCGTCGCCCGAGAGCAGCATCTCCTCGCGGCGCGTGGACGACGCGTTGACGTCGACGGCCGGGAAGATGCGCTTGTCGGCGAGCTGACGCGACAGGCGCAGCTCCATGTTGCCGGTGCCCTTGAACTCCTCGAAGATGACCTCATCCATCTTGGAGCCGGTCTCGACGAGCGCGGTCGCGAGGATCGTGAGCGATCCGCCGTTCTCGATGTTGCGGGCGGCGCCGAAGAAGCGCTTGGGCGGGTACAGCGCGGAGGCGTCCACGCCGCCGGAGAGCACGCGACCCGACGTCGGCGCCGACACGTTGTAGGCCCGGCCGAGGCGCGTGATGGAGTCGAGCAGCACGACGACGTCACGGCCCAGCTCGACGAGGCGCTTGGCGCGCTCGATCGCGAGCTCGGCGACCGTCGTGTGGTCCTCGGCGGGGCGGTCGAAGGTCGAGGCGATGACCTCGCCCTTGACCGTGCGCTGCATGTCGGTGACCTCTTCGGGGCGCTCGTCGACGAGCACGACCATGAGGTGGGCCTCGGGGTTGTTCTGCGCGATCGCGTTCGCGATCTGCTGCAGCACGATCGTCTTGCCCGCCTTCGGCGGCGCGACGATCAGGCCGCGCTGGCCCTTGCCGATCGGAGCGACGAGATCGATGATGCGCTGTGTCAGCTTCTCGGGAGCGGTCTCGAGGCGCAGGCGCTCCTGCGGGTACAGCGGCGTGAGCTTCGAGAACTCGACGCGGCCCGCGGCGTCCTCGACCGAGAGGCCGTTGACCGAGTCGACCTTGACGAGCGCGTTGTACTTCTGGCGGCCCGGCTGCTCGCCCTCGCGCGGCTGCTTGATGGCGCCGACGACGGCGTCGCCCTTGCGCAGGTTGTACTTCTTCACCTGGCCGAGCGAGACGTAGACGTCCTGCTGACCCGGGAGGTAGCCGGTCGTGCGCACGAACGCGTAGTTGTCGAGCACGTCGAGGATGCCCGCGATCGGGATGAGGACGTCGTCCTCGGTGATCTCGGTCTCGAACTCGTCACCGGGCTGGTTTCCGCCCCGTCGCTTGTTGCGGCCGTTGCGCGCGTTGCGACCGCCCGCCTCCCCGGACAGGCGCGAGTCGTCCTCGGGCTCCTGGGCCTGCTGCTGAGCCTGCGGGCTCTGGCCGCCCTGGTTCTGGCCGCCCTGGTTCGGTGCGCCCTGGTTCTGGGCCTGGTTCTGGGCGCCCTCGGCGCGGTCGCCCTTGTTGCGGTTGCGGCTGCGGCTGCGGCTGCGGCTGCGGCGGCCGGAGCCCTCCTGGCCGGCGGCGTCGGCGCCCTCCGCGGCGTCGGCGCCGTCCTGGCTCTCGCCCTCGGCGGCCGCCTCGTCCCCGGCCGGGGCCTCGGCGGGAGCCTCGGAGGGCGTCTCGTCGGCCGCGGTCTCGGCCTCCGCCTCGGCGGGGGTCTCGGACTCCGCCTCGGCGGGCGCCTCGGCCGCGGGGGTCTCCTCGGCCGGCGCCTCGACCTGTGCGGCCTTGGGCGTGCGCTTGCGGGGCGCGCGCTTCGGCTTCTCGGCGGGCGCCGCCTCCTCGGCGGGCGCTGCTGCGGCGGGCGCCTCCGCCGTCGGCTCCTCGGCCGGCGCGGCCTCGGCCGCAGCGGCCTTGGTGGTGGACGACGTGGCGCGACGCGGGGCGCGCTTGCGCGGCGCCTTCGCCGGCGCCTCGTCGACCTTGGTCGGGGCCGCCGTCTCGGCGGCCGTGTCGACGGGCTGCTCGCTGGTCACAGCGGCGGCCTCATCCTGGATCTCGGAGATGGTCTCCACGAGTGCTCCTCTGGAACGGGTGATGGTGCCCCATGCACATTCGGGTGACGCGTGCGGACACGCGGCTGTCGCCCAGGCGCTCGCGCGCAGCTGCTCAGGTGAGCAAGCTGCGCAGAGAGCTGGTCGGGGGACCTGTACGGGGCTTCGCAGATTGCGAGTCGGTGGTCAAGATTCGTGCCGATCGGCACCCACCGGGCTGTGACCAACTGTAGCACCTCGGAGCGCGGCGGCAGCGATGTAGGCGCGCAGCGCGTCGGCGTCGTCCGGCATGTCGGTCACGTGCTGGGGCGCGTCGAGCATCGCCCGCAGCTCCGGGGCGTACTCGAGCTCGATGCCCAGGGCCTCGCGGATCGTTTCGGCGAACTTCTGCGGCTTGGCGGTCTCGAGGACGAGCATCGGCACGCCCGGCTCCACGTGCTCCCGGGCGACCTTGACGCCGTCCGCCGTGTGCGGATCGATGATCTCGCCGGTGGCGGCGTGCACCGACCGGATCGTCTCGATCCTGTCGTCGTGCGTCGAGGTGCCGCTCACCAGGCCGAACTCCTCGGCGAAGCGGGGCTGCTCGGCCGTGAAGTCGAAGAAGCCCTGTGCGTCGAGCTCGCGCCAGGCCCTGTTCACGCGATCGGGCTCGCGGTCGACGAGCTCGAAGATGAACCGCTCCAGGTTCGACGCCTTCGAGATGTCCATCGACGGGCTCGACGTGGCGAGCGTCTGGGCGGCGGTGCGCGGCCGGTAGACGCCCGTGCGGAAGAACTCGTCGAGCACGTTGTTCTCGTTCGTCGCGAGCACGAGCCGGCGGATCGGCAGGCCCATGCGCTTGGCGTAGAAGCCCGACAGGATGTTGCCGAAGTTGCCGGAGGGAACGGTGAACGACACCTCGGTGGGGCCGCCCGCATCGGTCGCGCGCAGCCAGGCCCAGAAGTAGTACACGACCTGCGCGGTGATGCGCGCGAGGTTGATGGAGTTCACCGCGCCGAGGTTGTGGGCGCGCTTGAACTCGACGTCGCCCGCGAGCCGCTTGACGAGGTTCTGGCAGTCGTCGAACACGCCGTCGATCGTGATGTTGTGCACGTTCGCATCGTCGAGCGAGAACATCTGCGCGCGTTGGAATGCGCTCATCCGACCGCGCGGCGACAGCATGAACACCGCGATGCGGTCCTTGCCGCGCAGGGCGTGCTCGGCGGCCGATCCGGTGTCTCCCGAGGTCGCGCCGAGCACGTTCAGCACGGAGCCCGAGCGTTCGAGCGCGTACTCGATCACCTGCCCCAGGAACTGCATCGCCATGTCCTTGAATGCGAGCGTGGGGCCCTCCGACAGGCCGACGAGCGTGAGCCCGTCGCCGACCGGCCGCAGCGGCACGACCTCCGCCGGGAACGGCGCGTATGCCGCGTCGGTCATGCGGGCGAGATCCTCGCGCGGGATGTCGCCCGCGAACAGCGAGATGACCTCGGTCGCGAGCTGAGGGTATGTCAGCGCGCGCCACCGCTCGATCGTCTCGCGCTCGACGTGCGGCATGGTCGCGGGAACCGCGAGCCCTCCGTCGCGCGCGAGGCCCTCGATCAGGGTCTCGCTGAACGACAGCGGTGCGCCGCCGCCCCGTGTGGAGACGTACTGCTGGTCAGAGGCCACTGGGCACCTCCAGGTTGGCGTCGGCGGCGGCCCTCACGGTGCCGCCCAGGAAGTCGACAGCGAGCATGAGGGACTGCCACGGTCCGGCGGCGGTCTGGGCGACCACCTCGGCGGCCTCGAGGCGCCGCCCCGGCCCGTCGGCGAGCACCAGCACGCTGGGACCGGCTCCCGAGACGACGGCGGCGAAGCCCCGCTCGCGCAGCGCGCCCACCAGCGCGGAGGTCTCCGGCATCGCCTGCGCCCGCTGCTGCTGATGCAGCTTGTCCTCGGTGGCCGACAGCAGCAGATCCGGGCTCTGGGTCAGCGCCGCGATCAGCAGCGCCGAGCGGGACACGTTGAACACCGCGTCCTCTCTCGACACGGCGGCCTCGAGCACGCTGCGGGCGGCCGAGGTGGACATCGTGCGATCCGGCACGAAAACGACGGGAGCGACGCCGCGGTGCACGAGCAGCTTCTTGTGCTTGGGCAGGCCGTGCTCGGTCCATGCGATCGTCAGCCCGCCGAACAGCGCGGGCGCGACGTTGTCGGGGTGGCCCTCGACCTCGGTCGCGAGCCGGAGCAGATCGGTGTCGGTCAGCTCGACGTCGCCGCCGCTCTCCCGGCCGAGCAGGCCCTTCGCAGCCAGCACGCCGGCGGCGACCGCCGCCCCGGACGATCCCATGCCCTTGCCGTGCGGGATGCCGTTGCGCGCCACGAGGCGCAGTCCGGGTGCGGTGCGGCCGACGGCGTCGAAGCAGTACCGGATGGTGCGCACGATCAGGTGCGACGCGTCGCGCGGGATCTCGTCGGCCCCGGTGCCCGTCACCTCGATCTCGAGCTCGCCCTCCGGCAGCGCGGTGACCTCGAGCTCGTCGTACACGCTCAGCGCGAGTCCGAGCGTGTCGAAGCCGGGGCCGAGGTTCGCGCTCGTTGCGGGAACGCGGACGAGCAGGGTGCGACGATCCGCCACTCCCACGGGTGCGGCCGGCGCGGTCACTCGCCCTCCACGCGGAGCACCGACACGACGCGCTCGACGACGTCGCTCGCGGCCAGCCGCGCGACGGTGTCGCTGAGCGCCTGCTCGCGAGCGCGGTGCGTGCCGATCACGATGTGGGCGCGGCCCTGGGCGTCGCTCGACGGGCTCTGCTCGACCGTGGCGACCGACACGCCGCCCTCGCTCACGATGCCCGCGATCCGCGCCAGCACTCCCGGCTCGTCCGCGACCTCGAGGGTCACCTGGTAGCGCGTGTGGATCCGTCCGATGGATGCGGTCGGCAGGCTCTGGCGCGGCGACTCCCCCACGCCGACGCCGCCCGCGATGTGCCGGCGCGCGGCCGAGACGACGTCGCCCAGCACCGCCGAGGCCGTCTGCAGTCCGCCCGCTCCCGCGCCGTAGAACATCAGGTCGCCCGCCGCCTGCGCCTCGACGAACACGGCGTTGTTGCCGCCGTGCACGCTCGCGAGCGGGTGGTCGCGGCTGATGAGCGCGGGGTACACCCGCACCGAGATGGCCTCGGCGCCGTCCTCGTCCAGGCGCTCGCACACCGCGAGCAGCTTGATCGTGAACCCGGCGCGGCGGGCTCCGTCGATCATGTCGGCCGTGATGTTCTCGATGCCCTCGCGGTGCACGTCGTCGAGCGACACGTGCGTGTGGAACGCCAGGCTGGCGAGAATCGCGGCCTTCTGCGCGGCGTCGTAGCCCTCCAGGTCGAGCGTCGGGTCCGCCTCGAGGTAGCCCAGCTCGGTCGCGATCCGCTGCGCCTCCGCGGCGCTCAGCCCCTCGCGATCCATCTTGTCGAGGATGAAGTTCGTGCTGCCGTTCACGATGCCGAAGATGCGGCGGATCCTGTCCCCGGCGAGCGAGTCCTTCAGCGGACGGATGATCGGGATCGCGGCGGCGACCGCCGCCTCGTACGACACGGATGCGCCGAGCTGATCGGCGGCATCGAAGATCTCCGCCCCGTGGGTCGCGAGCAGCGCCTTGTTGCCGGTCACGACGTCCGCGCCCGAGTTGAGCGCGGCGAGGATGTGCGTGCGGGCGGGCTCGATGCCGCCCATCAGCTCGATCACGATGTCCGCCCCGACGATCAGGCTCTCGGCGTCGGTCGTCAGCAGGTCGCGCGGCAGGTCGATGTCGCGCGGCGCATCGACGTCGCGCACCGCGATGCCCGCGAGCTCGAGATCGGCGCCCGCGCGCTCGGCGAGCTCGGACGCCTGCGTCAGCAGCAGGTTCGCGACCTGCGCTCCGACGGATCCGGCGCCCAGCAGCGCGACCCGGAGGCGGCGGTGATCGATCATTCTTCTCCCTCTCCGGTGCGCCCGGCGAGCGCGGGGTCGCTGTGGGGCCGGCTCGACGCCCCGGAGGCGTCGATGCCGGCATCGCGCGCGAGCAGATCCTCGATCCGCTCGCCGCGCACGATGACGCGGGCGCGTCCGGCCGAGACGGCCACGACGGGCGGACGCGGCACGTGGTTGTAGTTGCTCGCCAGCGGCGCGCAGTACGCGCCCGTGGCGGGCACCGCCAGCAGGTCGCCGGGTGTCACGTCGCTCGGCAGGTACTCGTGGTCGACCACGACGTCACCCGACTCGCAGTGCAGGCCCACGACGCGGCTCAGCACCGGCTCCTCGACGCCCTCGCGCGACGCCAGGCGCGCCGAGTACTGCGCGCCGTACAGGGCGGGGCGGGCGTTGTCGCTCATGCCGCCGTCGACGCTCACGTAGCGCCGCTCGGTGCCGCCCACGGCGACCGACTTGGTCGTGCCGACCTCGTAGAGCGTGACGCCGGCGGTGCCGACGATCGAGCGCCCGGGCTCGAACGCGAGCACCGGCAGGTCGAGCCCGCGCACGGCGCACTCGTCCGCGACGGCGTCGACGATGCCGTCTGCGAGCTCCGCCATCGGCGTCGGGCTGTCGGCGCGCGTGTAGGCGATGCCGAATCCTCCGCCGAGGTTCAGGGTCGGGTCGTCGGCGAGGATGCCGGCCTCGAGAAGGCGCGCGTGCAGTTCGAGCACGCGCGACGCCGACTCGCGGAAGCCCGCGGTGCCGAAGATCTGCGATCCGATGTGGCAGTGCAGCCCGGCGAGGTCCACGAGCGGCAGCTCGCGGATGCGCTCCGCTGCACGCTCGGCGCCCTCGAGCGTGAAGCCGAACTTCTGGTCCTCGTGCGCCGTGGCGAGGAAGTGGTGCGTCTCGGCGTGCACGCCGCTGTTGACGCGGATGAGCACGGCCTGCCGGCGATCCAGCCGCTCGGTGATCGCGGCGAGGCGCTCGATCTCGATCTCGGAGTCGACGATGATCGTGCCGACGCCGACCTCGACGGCGCGCTCCAGCTCGAACACGCGCTTGTTGTTGCCGTGGTAGCCGATGCGTGCGGGCGGCACATCCGCCGCGAGCGCGACGGCGAGCTCGCCCGCCGAGCACACGTCGATGTTCAGGCCCGCGTCGACCATCCAACGGGCGATCTCGGTGCTGAGGAAGGCCTTGCCGGCGTAGTACACCCGTGCTCGGCCGCCGTGGCGGGCGGCCGCGTCACCGAAGGCCGCGAGCGCGGCGCGGGCGCGGGAGCGCACCTCGTCCTCGTCCAGCACGAGCACGGGCGTGCCGAAGCTCTGCACGAGCTCCGGCGTGGAGATCCCGGCGATCACGAGAGCGCCGTCGGCATCGCGCTGAGCGGATGCCGGCCACACCCCCGGCGCCAGGTCGTTCGCGTCTTCTGGCACGGCCAGCCAGTCGGGCGCGAGGGCCTTGCTCTCTTCCGGAGCAGCTGCGTGGGACACGGATCACCTTCGGGATGGGGACGTCCGCCTGCGCGGGATGCTCACGCGCCGCGGGTGACCCCGAGTCTATGGCACCCGCGCGGGCGCTCCGGTCCTGCTGCGTCGCCCCGTGACGGCGCATCCCCGGCCGCTTGCGAAGGGACCTGCCGAAATGAAGACGCATCCTCATCCGGAGCTCCTGAGTTGTGAGGATCGCTTCGGTCGGGCTGGGCAGAATGCATCTCAGAGCGGCAGCCGGAACCGCCGCTCGCCGCCGTAGCGATGAAAGCCCGCACGCTTCAGGATGGGCGCGGAGGTGGCGACCCTGCCCTTCACGAGCGCGAGCGTCGCGCCCGCCTCGGCGGCCAGCCGCAGGCGCTCCGCGAGCACCGCGCGATACGCGCCGCGCCCGCGTGCCTCCTCGATCGTCGCGGCGCCCCACAGGCGCGCGACCATGCCGCGGGACCCTTGCGCGAGCGTGACGCCGCCCGTCGCGACGGCGCGGCCGTCGAGCGAGGCGACGACACGGAAGCCCGTTCCGCTGTGCAGTTCGGCAAGCACCTCCTCCACGCGCGCATCATCGGGGTGCGCGTTGTCCCACACCGCCACGTTGATCGCGCCGATCGCGAGGACGTCCGCGCGGCTGTCCACCCGGCGGACTGCGACGCCCGGCGGCGTAGCGGGCACCTGCTCCGCGGTCAACGGCAGGGCCAGCACGTCGAGGCGCTCGATGACCTCGGCCCCGCGGTCCTGCAGCTCGCGCGCGATCGCTGCATCGTCCCGTTCGGACACCGCCCACTCCAGCGCGTCGTCTCCCCATGCGCGCGCACGCGCCGACGCCTCGTCGATGAGGTCCGCGGCGGGCCGGGCGGAGCTCACACGCTCCACCGCGACATGTCCCCGCACCCAGGTCGGTCGCTGGATCAGCGTGACGTCGCCGTCGCTGACGCGCGAGCCGTCCGGCACCCACGTCCACTCGGCCGCGGCGTCCAGCACATCCTGATCCGTCCACATCGGGCTGATCTGCATGAGCCCGATGCTAGCCAGCGGGCGCTGCCGCCCGTCGAAGCGCCGGCTCAGCCGCAGCTGCCGAGCTCCTGCAGGGCCGGATCCGAGAGCGTCCCCTCGGCGATGGCCGCCTCCGCCACGAGCTGATCGCCGACGACCGACACGTCGGTCAGCGAGATGCCCGCCGGCACCCGGTTCGCGATGCACACCGTCGTCGCCTCGGGCGACATGCCGACTACGGCCGCGAGCTGGTCGAGCGCGAGCTCGACCCCGCCGAGCGTGGCGCGCGTGGGCGAGAGCGTGACGGCGCCGTCCGCGGCGCCCGGCGTCACGGCCAGCTCGATGGGCACCTGCGACCCGAGCACCGTGAACTCGTTGGACAGCACGACGTCCGGCTCGGCGAGCGCCACCGAGGCGCCGGTGAGCACCTGGGGAAGCGCGGACTGCGCGAGCAGCTGCTCCAGGCCGGCCGCGTCGATCCGCAGCTGACCCGTGCCCGGGCCCGCGGCGGCGCCGTCGCGCACCGGCACGCGCGTCAGCTCGACGTCCGCGTCGACCGCCATGTCGCCGACCGCCACGTCATCGCTCGAGACGCGGATCCGATCCAGGGTGCCTGCGGCCAGCTGCAGCAGCACGACGCCCTCGAGGCCGACGTCGACCGGATGGTCCGCAGGGAGCGACAGCTCGTTCACGATGCGCTCGCGCACCTGGTCGCGCACCACGGCGCGCGCCACGAACTCGGCGGCCACGGCCAGCCCGATCACGAGGACGAGGACGACCACCAGGGCGACCCCGCCGCGCCCCCGCCTGCGGCGCGGCGCCTCCCGCTGAGGGATCGGCATGGGTGCGGTGACAGGCTCCATCGGTTCTCCTCCGGTCTTGTCCGGCTGTTCCAGGCGGCGCCCGGACGGATCGGTCACATGCGCTCGGGAGCGGTCACTCCGAGCAGTCCGAGGCCGTTGCGCAGCACCTGACCGGTGGCGTCGTTGAGCCACAGGCGCGTGCGGTGAACGGGCTCCACGGGCGCGTCGCCGAGCGGCGTCACACGGCAGCTGTCGTACCAGCGGTGGTACAGACCGGCGAGCTCCTCGAGGTACCGCGCGACGCGGTGCGGCTCGCGCACCTCGGCCGCGAAGGCCACGACGCGCGGGAACTCCTGCAGCGCACCGAGCAGCGCGGCCTCGGTCTCATGCGTGAGAAGCTCGGGCGCGAACTCCGAGCGGTCGACGCCCGCGTCGACCGCATTGCGTCCGACGTTGTGCGTGCGCGCGTGGGCGTATTGCACGTAGAACACCGGGTTGTCGTTCGTGCGCTTGCGCAGCAGCTCCGGATCGAGCGACAGCGGCGAGTCCGCCGGGTAGCGACCCAGCGAGTACCTCAGGGCGTCGGTACCGAGCCACTCGCGCAGATCGTCGAGCTCGATGATGTTGCCGGCGCGCTTGGACAGCCTCGCGCCGTTGACCGACACCAGCTGGCCGATCAGCACCTCGATGTCCTTGTCCGGATCGTCACCGGCGGCGCCGGCCAGCGCCTTGAGGCGGTGGACGTAGCCGTGGTGGTCTGCGCCCAGCAGGTAGATCTTGTGTGCGAAGCCGCGATCGCCCTTGTTGAGGTAGTACGCGGCGTCGGCCGCGAAGTACGTGTACTCGCCGTTGGAGCGGCGGATCACGCGGTCCTTGTCGTCGCCGAAGTCGGTCGTGCGCACCCACACCGCGTCCTCGGCGTCGAACACGTGACCCTGCGCGCGCAGGCGGTCGACGGCCTCGTCCACCAGGCTGGGCCCGCCGTCCGCGTTCTTCGCATGCAGCACCCGCTCCGAGAACCACACGTCGAAGTGCACGTTGAACTTCGCGAGCGACTCCTGGATCTCCGCGAGCTGCAGGGCGTACGCCGCGTCGCGCGCGATCGCGAGCTGCTCGTCGGCGGGGCGATCGAGCAGATCCGGCTGCGCCTCGAGCACGCGACGCCCGAGCTCGGTGATGTACGCGCCGGGATAGCCGTTCTCGGGGGTGGGCTCGCCCTTGATCGCGGCGAGCACCGAGGCGCCGAAGTTGTTCATCTGCACGCCTGCGTCATTGATGTAGAACTCGCGGGCCAGCGTCGCGCCCGAGAACTGCAGGACGCGTCCGATGCTGTCGCCCAGAGCGGCCCAGCGGGTGTGGCCGATGTGCAGCGGACCGGTCGGGTTCGCGGACACGAACTCGAGGTTGATCGTGTTGCCCGCCTGCGAGTCGTTGCGACCGTAGTCGTCTCCGGCCTCGACGATCGTCTTCGCGAGCGCGCCGGCGGCCCCCGCCTCCAGGCGAATGTTGATGAAGCCCGGTCCGGCGATGTCGACGCTCGCGACGCCGTCCGTGTCGGCGAGACCGCCGGCGATCTCCTGCGCGAGCTCGCGCGGGCTGGTGCCCAGGCGCTTGGCGAGCTTCATCGCCAGGTTCGTCGCCCAGTCGCCGTGATCGCGATTCCTGGGACGCTCCAGCGTCACGTCCGCGACCGACAGCCCGAGCTCCTCCTCGGGACGTCGTCGCGCGGCGATCGGCGTGACGACGGCGAGCAGGGCGGCGGCGAGGGCGTCGGGATTCATAGGCCCTCAATGCTAGTGCTCGCGGATGAGGCGAACCGCCCAGCACCCTGCAGCAAGCGGGTCGGCGACGGGCGGAACGGGATGCGTGCGCAGCGCGCCGGGACGCAGGAGAGCGGTTCCGCTTCCGCCGGACGCCGCCCCGCGGGCCGGACGTGAACGTTTGGACCGCTGGTCGGGAACACACTGTGACGCGAGTGGACAGACTTTCAGTCGGATCGCCTACTCTTCTTCGCATGGCGTCCGTGACACGTCCCAGTCGCACCGCCGTCGCCCTGTCGATCACCGCGCTCGTCGCCGTGCTCGCAGCCGTCGCGGCGGGGGCGCTCCGCCCGTGGTCGGCACCGACCGCCGCCGCCGATCAGGCAGCGGCCGAGAGCCCCGTCATCACGCCGGCGGCCATCCGCCTGCCGGCCGATCCCGACATCCTCGTCTTCGGAGACTCGTGGACGTACGGCTCGGCGGCCACGCCGATCCACCGCGGGTACGCGTACGTGCTCGGCGAGCTGTTCGACGCGCGGACGGTCGTCGACGGCGGGCGGGGCAGCGGCTATCTCCGCCCGGGACTCGACCGGCCCGACTACGGTACGCGCATCGCGGCGCTGGACCCGTCGGCGCATTACGACCTGATCGTGCTGCAGGGGTCGATCAACGACCGCCGTGAGCCCGCGGCCGGGTACCGCGACGCGGTGAACGCCGCGTGGGACGCGCTCGTCGAGATGTATCCCGACACGCCCGTCGTGGTGCTGGGTCCCGCGCCGCAGGTGCTTCCCGTCGAGCCGGCCACGGCGCGCATCGATCAGGACCTCGCGGCTCTGGCCGCCGACCGTCAGTGGTGGTACATCTCGCCCATCCAGGACGACTGGATCACCGCGCAGAACTACTCGAACGTGATCGACACGAGCGACTACGGCCGCGACCACCCCTCGGTGGCGGGCCATGCCTATCTCGCGCAGCGCCTGGCGGATGCGCTCACGCAGATCACCGATCCGGTCACCACGCTCGAGGCCTCCGACGAGGACGTGCCGGACGCCGTCGCTCCTGCACTCCCCTGACAGGCGCGCCCGGCGCTGCCGACGGCGGGCGAATCCCCCGCCGGCTGATATCCTCGATGAGATGCGCCCGTAGCTCAGTGGATAGAGCACTGGCTTCCGGTGCCAGGTGTCGGGGGTTCGAATCCCTTCGGGCGCACAATCAGGTCGCGGGCCGTCCCTTCGGGGCGGCCCGCGATTCGTCTGCGTGCGACGTTCGCACGGCGGCCTGCCTCTTGCAGGGCTCGTCGGAACGCGATGCACGGAAGAAGGGCCGCACCGGATCGGTGCGGCCCTTCTGGCTCGGCACGGCCGAGGCGCTGGATCTTCCCTCCCGTCCCAGAGGAGGGGCCGCGCACTCAGCCGTTGCCGCGCCCGTTGTCCGGCGTCCCCACGCCGGATCTCCCATTCCCGTTCCCATTCCCATGGGTCTTGTCGGCGCCCCGGGATCCCTCGTCCTTGCTGGAGGATCCCCCGGGGGCCTTGTCCTTCTTCGCCGCCTGCTGCGGCGTGGTCTGCTGCGATGCGGGCTGCGTCGCGCTCTCCTGCGTGGCGGCCTGCTGCGGCACGGTCTGCTGCGTGGTGACCTGCTCCACGGTCGGCTGCGTCGCCGTCTGCTCCGGAACGCCCACTTCCGCGTCGACCGGTTCCGCGACGGGCGTCGGCAGCATGCGCTCGATCGCTGTGCGCTCGAGCAGCCGAGCATCGGTCGCGTCGTCGGGTTCCGCGAACGCCGCCCCCACCCACATGTGCGCGCCCACCATGGCGGCGGCCGCCCCGGCGATCGCGATGCCCGCTCGCAGGGCGGGGCGTCCCCGACGGCTCCGGCGGTGCCGCGGTCGCAGCGTCTGCTGCTGCAGCGGCACGACGCGCGTCGGCTCGTCACCGAACACAGCGGCTGCGATCGTCGGCTCCGGAGCCCGCACGGGCACGGCCGCCTCGGTCGTGTCCGGCAGGTCGGCGTGAGCCCCGACGGCGACGAGCGCCCGGGCCCGGTCCGCGACCTCGAGCGCACTCGGCCGCTCCGCCGCGTCCACCGCGGTCATCGCGGTCAGAAGCGAGCGCCAGCCGTAGCCGAACGTCGCGGGCACCTCGGGCGGCTGGTGCAGGCGTGCGACCGCGGCCTCGATCGGGGTGGTCTGCGGGAACGCGCGGCGGCCCGTGAGCGCCTCGATGAGCACGAGGCCGAGCGCGTAGATGTCGGAGGCGGGCGAAGGCTGCGCGCCCCGCGCCTGCTCGGGCGAGAAGTACGCGGCGGTGCCGACGGCCATGCCCGGCGTCGTCATGCGGGCGGCGTCCACGAGATAGGCAATGCCGAAGTCGGCGAGCATCGCGTGGAAGGGGCGCCCGTGCGCCGAGCGCAGCAGCACGTTCGGCGGCTTGATGTCGCGGTGGATGACGCCGGCGGCGTGCACGGCGTGCAGCGCCTCGCCCAGATCGACCGCGATGTGCGCCACGTGGTGGGGCGCCATCGGTCCGCGTGCGATGCAGTCGGCGAGCGTGCCGCCGTCGACGTACTCCATCACGAGGTAGCCGGATCCGTCGCCGAGCGTCACGGCGTCGTAGAGCGTGACGAGGGAGGCGTGGCTGAGCGACGCGAGCAGCCGCGTCTCGGATGCGCGACGCGCGCGGTCCGTCTCTCCGTTGACCGCGGCCGGGAAGACCTTGATGGCGACGGTGCGGCCGAGGAGCTCATCGGTGGCGCGGTAGACCCGACCCATTCCGCCTTGCCCGACGAGCTCCTCCAGCCGGTAGCGATCCCCCAGAAGATCGCGCTCCCCGTGATGACGCGCGTACACATCCGCGGACGGGATTTGTCCCGAATCCGCCTCGCAGATGCTCGCCGTCGTCATGACTCAAGGATGCCGTGAATATTGATTTGCCCCCGAAGGGTTGACGCGCAGGCACCTCTCGTGCAAGCACTCAGCGCCCGGTCGCGTAGCCCTGCGCGCCGCGCGGATTGGCGGCCGCTCCGAGCAGCCCCGTCGCCGGATCCCGCGTGACCGCCGACAGACGGCCGAGCGCCCAGTCGCCCGCGCGCGTGACGACGTGGCCACGGGCCTCGAGACCCGTGATCACGTGATCGCCGAGCCGGTCCTCGACCACGGCGCCGCCCGGCGTCCAGGTGCGCGGCCAGAACGAGCCGTGCATGGATGTCGTGTGCAGCGCGGGCGCGTCGATCGCCTGCTGAGGCGTGCAGCCGCCCACGAGCACGCGCAGCAGCATCAGCAGCTGCCACTGATCCTGCTGGTCGCCACCCGGCGATCCGAGCGCCATGACGGGCTGGCCGTCCCTCAGTACGAGGGTCGGCGTGAGCGTCGTGCGCGGCCGTCGGCCCGGCTGCAGGCGAGACGGAGAGGCGTCGTCGAGCCACGACATCTGCAGGCGGGTCCCGAGGCAGAAGCCGAGCGCGGGGATCTCGGGCGATGATTGCAGCCAGCCGCCCGACGGCGTCGCGGAGACGATGTTGCCCCACCGGTCGACGACGTCGAGGTGACACGTGTCGCCCCGCGTGACGCCCCATGGACCGACCTCGGATCCGTCCACGCGCACGGTCGGCTCCCCCACCCCGCCGACGCCGGACGCGGACGACTCGCGCAGGATCGGCAGATGCGGCGCCGGACGCCCCGGCACGACCCCCGGCCGCACCTCGTGCGACGCCGTGTCGCCGATCAGCGCGCGACGCTCGGCCGCGTACTCCGGTGAGAGCAGGTGCGCGAGAAGATCCGGATCCGCGTCCTCGCCGTACCAGGCGTCGCGATCCGCGAGGGCGAGCTTGAGCGCCTCGAGGATCGTGTGCGCCCCGAGTTCTGTCCCGGGATCCAGGCGTGCGTCGTCGCACCCGTCCAGGATGCGCAGCGCCTGCAGCAGCACGGGGCCCTGCCCCCACGGCCCGGTCTTCGCGATCGTGTGGCCGCGGAAGTCGATCGTCACGGCGCGCTCGTACGACGCCGCGAACGCCGCCACATCCCCGGCCGTGATCACACCCGCGTGGTCGGCGCCGTCGGAGTGCCGATGCGGCGAGCGCACGAACTCCTCGGCGGCCGCCCCGACGCGCTCGCGCCACAGGGCTCGGGCGGCGTCGATGCCGCCCTCCCGGTCGCGCCCCTCGCCGGCCGCCGCGAGATCGCGCAGCAGCTCGCCATAGGTGCGGGCGAACACCGGCTCCCCCGGCTCGGGCATCCGGCCGCCCGGCATCCAGCGGTCCGCCGACGTCGTCCAGTGATCGCGGAACAGCTCCTCGACCTGCGCGATCGTCGTGCACACGTTGCGCAGCACGGGATGCCCGCCGATCGCGTACTCGATCGCGTACTCGAGCACGTCTCCGAGGGCCCACGTGCCGTGGTCGCGCAGCAGCAGCAGCCATGCGTCGACGGCACCCGGCACTGCCGCGGCGAGTGCGCCCGCTCCCGGCACGAGGTCCATGCCCTCGGCGCGGAAGCGCTCGATCGTGGCCCCCGTGGGGGCCGGCCCCTGGCCCATCAGCACGACCGGCGACGGATCCTGCGCGGTCGAGAAGAGGGCGGTGAGGTCACCGCCGGGGCCGTTCAGGTGCGGCTCCACCACGTGCAGCACGAACGCGCCCGCGACCGCCGCGTCGAACGCGTTGCCGCCCCGCTCGAGCACGGCCTGCGCGCTCGCGCTCGCGAGCCAGTGCGTCGACGCGGCCATGCCGAAGCGGCCCTTCAGGTCGGGGCGGGTCAAGTGCGCGGGCGGCGGGGTGAAGCTCATGCGCTCCAGTCAACCAGGCGCGCCCGCGTCGTCTCAGACGAGGAACAGCCCGTCGAGCAGTCCCGGGTTGTGGCCGTGCACGAGCACGGCGAACACCACCGCGTCGAACAGCAGGTGCACGGTCACGACGTACGCGAGCGACCGCGTGCGCAGGAAGATCAGGCCCTGCAGCAGCGCGAACGGGATCGTGAGGACCGGTCCCCACTCGCGGTAGCCGAGCTCCCACAGGAAGGACACGAAGACGATCGCCTGCAGGGCGTTGGCCGCCGCGTCGGGCAGGTGCCGGCGCAGCAGCGCGAACACCGTGCAGATGAAGAACAGCTCGTCCCAGATGCCCACAGCGCCCACGCCGACGAACAGGCGCGCGATCAGGTCGGGCGTGTCCACGACGGGCCAGTTCAGATACACGCCGCTGGAGATGAAGTAGAACGGCAGGATCAGCCACCCGAGCGCCAGCACGGCGACGAGCCAGCCCCATTGCAGCCGCCCCCAGCGTCCGCCGCCCCGCCAGGGGAACCGCACAGCGTGGTCGCGGTAGACGAAGCGCGAGACCACGTACGGCACCGCCACGGCGCCGCCGAGCACGAGGCCGAACCGCAGGATGGACAGGTCGTCGAGCTGCGCCTTGAGCGGCATCGAGCTGACGATCAGCAGCCCGAGCGCGATGAGCGACAGATCGCGCGTGAGCCCCGTCTCACGGCGGAGTCCGCCCGGCCGGCGCCGATCCGCCACGACGGCGACGGCGAGGCCCGCGGCGAGCAGCACCGCGCCCAGCCACCAGATCTCGAACGCGAAGAAGGCCGGCGCCGACAGGCACACGAGCAGCGAGCCCGACAGGACGAGCGGGTCGACGGCGCGCGTCGCGGGTGTCTGGTGCGTTCTGGCCATGTCAGCCCCGCGCCGCGCGCCGGTAGGTGAGGTCGCGGATCGCCCGTCCCTTGTTCAGGCCCTTGCGCTCGAACGCCGTCATGACGCGCCCCGCGTAGCGCGGCGCCCAGTCCGTGTCGTCGAACGCGCGCTCGAACTGGGGCTCGGCGTCGAGCACCTCGCGCATCTGCAGCGCGTAGTCCTCCCAGTCGGTCGCCAGCCGCAGCAGGCCGTCGTCCCGCAGCGCGCGGCCGGCGATCGCACCGAAGCCCTGCTTGATCAGCCGGCGCTTGTTGTGGCGGCTCTTGTGCCACGGGTCGGGGAAGAACACCCACACCTCGTCGGCGGCTCCCTCGGGCAGCAGCGTCTCGAGCACCTCGGGCGCGTTCGCCTCGATCAGGCGCAGGTTCCTCACGCCGGCCCGGTCGGCGTCGAGCATCGTGCGCGCCAGCCCCGCGCGGAACACCTCGACCGCCAGGAAGTCGCGCTCCGGATGAGCGGCCGCGGCCGCGACGATCGCGTGCCCCTGACCGGAGCCGATCTCCACCGTGAGCGGCGCCCGGCGTCCGTAGACCTCCGCGGGCTCCAGGCGCGCCTGCGCGTGCACCGACGTGGAGGCGACATCGCGCGGCACGTCGAAGGCGTAGAACGGCGCCAATTCGCTCCACGCGCGCTCCTGCGCTTCCGACATCCGGCCGCTGCGGCGCACGAACGACACCGGCTGCTTGCGGAACGTCGTCTCGTGCTCAGGCTGCTCGTCGGGCATCCCCCCAGCGTATTGGGCGGTCAGCGTGTCACGGGGCCGTCACGAAGTCGATGAGCTCCTCGACGCGGCCGAGCAGCGTGGGCTCGATGTCGCGGAACGTCGTGACCTTCGACAGGATGTGCTGCCACGCGCGGGCGGTGTCGGCCTGCTCGGCGTGCGGCCAGCCCAGACGGCGGCACACGCCCTTCTTCCAGTCCTCGCCCTTGGGCACCTCGGGCCAGGCGCGGATGCCGACGGAGCTCGGCTTGACGCACTGCCACACGTCGATGAACGGGTGTCCCACGATGAGCAGGTGCCGCCCGTGCGGGCCGCGCTCGAGCGCGGCGGCGATGCGCTGCTCCTTGGAGCCCGGCACGAGGTGGTCGACGAGCACGCCGTAGCGGCGACCGGGGCCCGGGGGCTCGTCGCGCAGCAGCTCGGGCAGCCGGTCGACGCCCTCGAGGAACTCGACGGCGACGCCCTCGACGCGCAGATCCGCGCCCCACACCTTCTCGACGAGCTCGGCGTCGTGCTTTCCCTCGACGAGGATCCGGTGCGGCAGCGCGACGCGGGCCCGCTGGTCGGCGACGGCGAAGGATCCGGACGCGGTCCGCCGCCGTCCATGCCCCTGCGCTGCGGGAACCACGAGCTCGACCGGCTCACCGTCGATCAGGAAGCCGCGTCCCAGCGGGAAGATCCGCCGGCGCCCCTTGAAGTCCTCGAGCTCGACCGTCCCTGCCTCGCGCCGCGTGATCGCGCCGCAGAAGCCGTCGCCCGCGACCTCGACGACGAGGTCGATCTCGGCCGGCACCTTTGCGACCTGCTTGGCGCCGCGCTGTCTGCAGCCGGATGCGAGCACGTCCGTGCCGTAGCGATCGTCCATCCGCTCCAGCTTACGGACGGACGCCGGTGCGCTCGGAGGGACGCGCGCTTCGCTGGAAGCGAAGGCGCGCCGATCCTCCCTTTGGTGCATGCCGCCGCCTGCATAGGATCGAACCGACGGCCGCGAGGTCCAGCTTCCGGAATGCGGCCGGAAAGGGGTGCGCGGTGCGAGCGTGGGCAACGACGACGCTGCGGGCGATCGCGGCCGTCGGGATGGTCGCGGTGTCGCTGCTCGCGCCTCTTCCCGCGGCCGCCGAGGAGCCGGTCACGCTCGGCAGCGGCTTCGTCTACGACGGCTCCGACGTGCTGAGCGACGCCGAGGAGGCCGGGGCGCAGGAGCGCCTGGCGCAGCTTTCCGCCGACGGCGGCCCGCAGCTGTGGGTGGTGTTCGTCGACACCTTCGAGAACCCGACCGACCGCATCGCGTGGGCGAATGAGACCGCCATCCGGAACGGGCTCGGCCAGGACCAGTACCTGCTCGCCATCGCCACCGAGGGCAGGCAGCTGTTCATCTCCGCCCCCGAGGACGGCTCCGTGTCGGAGACGCGCCTTGTCGATGTCGAGGCCAACGTCACCCAGACCCTGAGCGGCGACGACTGGGCGGGCGCGATCGACGTGGCAGCGGACGGCTTCGCGGCGGGCTCGTCGGGCGGCGGATCCGTCATGCCGTGGGTGATCGGCGGGCTCGGCGTCGCCGCGCTCGGCGGCACGGCCTGGGCTCTGACCCGCCGCCGCCGCGGCGCGACCGCGCCCGCGGATGCGGATGCGGCCGGCGCGCCGCCTGTGCCGACGGAGGAGCTGGCGCGTCGCGCGTCGTCGGCCCTCGTCGCGATGGACGACGCCGTGCGCGCGAGCGAGCAGGAGCTCGGCTTCGCCGAGGCGCAGTTCGGATCGGGCGCGACGGCCGAGTTCCAGACATCGCTGCAGCAGGCGAAGGCGAACCTCGCGTCGGCGTTCGACCTGAAGCAGCGGATCGACGACGACGAGCCCGACAGCGAGCAGGACGTCCGCGCGTGGTACGCCGAGATCATCCGACTGTGCGAGGCGGCCGATGCGATCCTCGACGACAAGCAGGCGGCGTTCGCCGAGCTGCGCCGCATCGAGCAGGACGCGCCGGCCGCGCTCGGCGAGGCGCAGCGTCGGCGCGCCGACGCGCAGGGAACGACCGACCGGGTCGCCGCGGCGCTGGCCGGATTGCAGGCCCGGTACGCGGCGAACGCGATCGCGGTCGTCGCCGACAATCCGGCGCAGGCGGAGGCGCGACTCGCCTTCGCGGACGAGCAGCTCGCGCGCGCTGAGCAGCTGATCGGCGAGGGTGACGGCGGTCAGGCCGCGGTGGCGATCCGCGGCGCCGAGCAGGCGGTCGCGCAGGCCGCCGAGCTGGAGAAGGCCGTCGCCGACCTCGGCGCGACGCTCGCGGCCGCCGAACAGCAGGCCGGGGCCCTCATCGCCGACCTCGAGCAGGACCTCGCCCGCGCCCACACTCTCCCGGCGACGGGCGACGTCGCGGCCGCGATCGCCGCGACCGAGCAGGCGGTCGCGCAGGCGCGTCAGAACCTCTCCGGATCCGCACGCAGCCCGCAGGCGCTGCTCGACGCGCTGCAGCGCGCGAACGCGCAGATCGACGGCGTCGTCGGCAACGCTCAGCGCGCCCAGCAGCTGCTCTCGCAGACCCTGCTGCAGGCGCGCAGCCACGTCACGGGCGCCGAGGAGTACATCTCGGCACGACGCGGGGCGGTCGGCGCCGGCGCCCGCACCCGGCTCGCCGAGGCGGGCGCCGAGCTCGTGCGCGCCGAATCCCTCCAGACCGGCGATCCCGCGCAGGCCCTGCAGCGTGCGCAACGGGCGCTGCAGCTCGCGACGGAGGCCGGCCGCCTCGCGCAGGCCGACGTGCAGTCCGCGGAGTGGGGCGGCGGCATGGGCGGTCTCGGCGACGGCATGGGCGGCATGCTCGGCGGTGGCCGCGGCAGCGGCGGCATGGTGGACGGCCTCGTGGGCGGTCTCATCGGCGGCCTGATCAGCAGCGGGCTCAGCGGCGGGTCATCGCGCTCCGGCACGAGCGGCTGGGGCGGGGGCGGACTCGGCGGCGGCATGGGCGGAATGCTCGGCGGGGGCCGACGCGCCTCGCGCGGTGGCGGATTCGGCGGCGGGCGCTCCTCTCGCGGCGGCGGGTTCGGCGGCGGGCGCAGCGGCCGTCGCGGCGGAGGTCGCTTCTGATGCATCGCGCAGTCCGGTGCTCGCCGAGTGGCCGGTCGTTCCGCTCCGGACGCTCGTCCCGCGGCGGTCGCCGCTTCTAGACTCACCCTCGAGCCCATTCGCATCGACAGAACCACCCGCCAGACGAAAGGCACATCATGGCAAAGCAGTCCATCTTCGGGCGCATCTCGACACTCATGAAGGCGAACATCAACGCCCTCCTCGACCAGGCCGAGGACCCGGAGAAGATGCTCGACCAGCTGGTGCGCGACTACACCAACAACATCGCCGACGCGGAGGCCGCGATCGCGGAGACCATCGGCAACCTGCGCCTGCTCGAGCGCGACCACGCCGAGGACAAGCAGGCCGCCGCGGAGTGGGGCAACAAGGCGCTCGCCGCGAGCCGCAAGGCCGACGAGCTGCGCGCGTCGGGCGACACGGTCGACGCCGACAAGTTCGACGCGCTCGCCAAGGTCGCGCTGCAGCGCCAGATCTCGGCGGAGAACGAGGTCAAGACGACCGCGCCGCAGCTCGCCGCGCAGAACGAGGTCGTCGAGAAGCTCAAGGCGGGCCTGAACGGCATGAAGGTCAAGCTCGAGCAGCTGCGCGCCAAGCGCAGCGAGCTCCTCGCCCGCCAGAAGACCGCCGAGGCGCAGACCCGGGTCGTCGACGCGGTCAAGTCGATCGACGTGCTCGACCCGACGAGCGAGCTCGGCCGCTTCGAGGAGAAGGTGCGCCGCGTCGAAGCCCGCGCCCACGGCCAGCAGGAGCTCGCGGCTTCCAGCCTGGACGCCCAGTTCGAGAGCCTCGAGGACCTGGGCGAGCTCACCGAGGTCGAGGCGCGCCTCGCCGAGCTGAAGTCGGGCGGTCAGCCGCAGGGCCAGCTCGGTCAGTGATCCGCACGACGACGATGCCCGCTCCCTCCGGGGGCGGGCATCGTCGCGTACGGGCGGTCACGACCGCGCACGACGCGGGATCCGCCGCCGGAGACTGCGGCGTGTCGCCCGGGACACGCCGCGCCCGGTCGGTCCGGTCCTGCGTTGTGCGGATCCGCAGGCGGCCCGCTAGCCGACGCGGACCAGCCTGACCTCGTCGACCGTGCCCCACGCGCCGGCCGACATGTCCCACGAGATCGTGACCGTCACGGCATCGCGCTTGCGCACCCGGACGGCCGGTGTCTCGCTCGTGGCGTAGGCGCGCCAGCCGTTCAGTTCCAGGCCGGCGCTCGACGACCGCGTGAGGAGCCGAGCGAGCCACGCCGGCGTGTGGCGCGGCAGCGGCGGGGCGGAGGACACGGTGATCCGCAGCGTGTCGCCCGCCAGCGCGTCGCCGCCCTGCGACGTCGCGATCGCCACGTACTTCCCGGCCGGCAGCCCGCGCACCGTCTGCGTAGCGGCGCCCGCGAAGTCGGCATCCAGCCAGAAGTGCAGCGCGTTCGTGCCGTCGGAGGCGTCCGCCTGCCATCCGATGGATCCGCCCGTCCCCGTCAGGCGCCACAGGGCGCCGTCGTCGCCCTCGAACGAGCCGCCCGGCAGCCACGACTTCGCACGCACGCTCACGGTCGCCGTGACCTCGAGCCCCGTCGACGTGACGCCGGGGACCTCGTAGTCGCCCGGGCCGTCGATGTCGACCGCGTCCCACGTGACCGGCTGCTGCTCCGACGTGCCGTCGCTGTAGCGCACCGTCACCCGCGTCGGCAGGACCACGGGCTCGCCCTCCTCCAGCGCCAGCTGCACGGGATCCACGCCCGTCACCTCGCGCGGTCCCTGCGCGCCCGTGTGGACGTACTCGAACACGCGCAGAGACGGCAGCGGCGTGCCGTCGAACGCGAACAGCGCCTGGTTGTCCCACGCCGAGCCGCCGTACCACTGCCCCGCATCGTCGGGGTCGTATTCCGCCGCATAGCTCGTGGCCCAGCCGGATCCGTCGCGCTCCCACAGCAGGCGGTTCGCCTCGAGCCGCTCGGGCGGTCCGACGGGCAGCCACGCGGGCTCCCAGTAGTACACGCCGATGCCGGCGTCGCCCACGGCCGCGACCGCCTGCACGACGTCGCGGTATGCACTCGCCTGGCCCTGTGCGCTGACGGGGTAGGCGGTCGCCTCGCCGGGGAGGTCGATCGTGTTGCCGTGGCCGTCGCCGTCCGCGAGCGTGTGCGCCCACGACGTCTCCGCCACGATGACCTTCTTGCCGTACGTATCGGCGATGTGGGACAGCACCGAGGTGAGATTGGCCGTGGAGCCGTGCCAGTACGGGTAGTACGACGACGCGAACACGTCGTAGTCCACGCCGCGCGCGGCCAGCTCGGCGGCATACCCCGCGTACCGTCCGGCCGTCTCGGGATTCGTGAAGTGCAGCGCGACGAGCGCGTCGGGAAGCGTCTCGCGCACGGCCGCGGCGCCCGCGGAGAACAGCGTGGCCATCCCGTCCCAGCCGGTCACCCCCGCCACGCCGTTGTTGGTCTCGTTGCCGACCTGCACCATCCGCACGTCCACACCGGCGGCGTCGAAGCGCTCGAGCGCGTCGACCGTGAAGTCGTGCAGCGCGTCGGCCGTCTCGGGGACGCTGAGGGACGCCCATGCCTTGGGAGCCTGCTGCTTGCCCGGGTCGGCCCAGAAGTCCGAGTAGTGGAAGTCGACGAGCACGCGCAGTCCGGCCGCCGTCGCGCGCTCGCCGATCTCGACGGCCCGCGCGACATCGACGGACCCGCCGCCGTACCCGCGGCCCTGCGCGTCGAAGGGGTCGTTCCAGACGCGGATGCGCACGTCCGTCACGCCCGAGTCGGCGAGCACGGCGAACAGATCCGCCGGTGCGCCGGACTCATCGCGGAAGACCACACCGGATGCCTCGAGCGACAGCACAGACGACACATCGACACCTCCGATGAAGTCGGCGGGCAGACCAGGCACGGCCGGGACCGTGATGTCGACTCCGGGGTCGGCGGCGGCGGGCGCCGCGGTCGCCGACCACAGCGACACGGCCAGCACGGGCGCGGCGAACGCCGCGAGGATGCGGCGGAGGGAACGGTTCATGTCGGCACTCCTTCGTGCGAGATGTGGCTTCCTGCGAGAGCGAGGTGTGCACCGCTCGGGGCCCGGTTCAGCCCTTCACGGAGCCGGCGGTCAGGCCGCCGACGATGTAGCGCTGCAGCGCGAGGAACAGCACGAGCACCGGCAGCGCCGCGAGCACGGAGCCCGCCGCGAACAGACCCCAGCGCGAGGTGAGCTGGTTGGAGACCCACTGGTACATGCCCACCGCGAGCGTCCAGTTCTCCTCGCTCGTGAGCACGATCTTCGCGAGCACGAAGTCGCCGAACGCCGAGATGAAGGCCAGCAGGGCGACGACCGCGAGCACGGGGGTGACGAGCGGCATGACGATGCGCCAGAAGATCTGCGCGTGCGTCGCGCCGTCGATCTTGGCGGACTCGTCGAGCTCGATCGGGATCGAGTTGAAGAACCCGTACATCAGGAACGTGTTGGCGCCCAGCGCTCCGCCCAGGTACACGCAGATCAGCGCGAGCTTCGAGTTGATGCCCAGCGCGGGCACGACCTCCCCCAGGGTGAGGAGCATCAGGAACACCGCGACGAACGCCACCGTCTGGGGGAACATCTGGATGACGAGCAGACTCGTGAGCCCTGCCCGTCGCCCCGCGAACCGGAACCGCGAGAACGAGTACGCCGCGGACGCTCCCATCAGCACCGCGCCGACCGACGCGGCCCCGCCGATCAGGAGCGTGTTGCCCATCCATGTCCAGAAGTGCGTGCCGCCGAGCGCTGCATAGTTGGCGCCGCTGATCGCCGAGAACAGCGCGCTCGAGCCGGCCAGACTGCCACGCGGGTTGAGCGAAGCCGACACGATGTACAGCAGAGGGAAGACCGCGTACGCGAGCACGAACACCGCCACGACGTAGCGCCAGCCGATCTCGCGCCACCAGCGCTCCCGGCGCTGCGGTGCGCGTGCGCCGGTCGTCGTGAGGGCCTGGGTCGCGGTGCTCATCACTGGAACTCCTCGAGCTTGCGGGTCTGTCGGAAGGCCAGGATCGAGACGACGCCGATCACGATGAACACCAGGATCGACAGCGCGCTCGCGAGGCCGTAGTCGGCAGCCCCGCCCGCGACGCCCGAGATCTGGTAGATCGCGGAGATGAGGATGTCCGTCGCCCCCAGCCCCGAGTTGCCGGGGAAGCCGGGACCGCCCTCCGTGAGCATGTAGATGATCGTGAAGTTGTTGAAGTTGAACGCGAACGACGCGATCGCGAGCGGCGCGGTCGACACGAGCAGCAGCGGGAGGATGATCGACCGGAAGCGGCGCCAGCGACCCGCCCCGTCGATCGTCGCGGCCTCGATCGTGTCGGCAGGCAGCGCCTGCAGCGCGCCCGTGCACACGAGGAACCAGTAGGGATAGCTGAGCCACAGGTTCACCCACAGCACGGCGAATCGCGCCAGCCACGGGTCGCCGAGCCAGTTCACGTCGGCACCGAAGAAGAACAGGTCGTTGATCACACCGAACTCGGCGTTGAGCATGCCGCGCCACAGCAGCGCGGACATGAATGCGGGGAACGCGTACGGGAGGATGAACAGCGTCCGCAGCACGCGGCGAGCGCGCACTCCCGGATGGTTGTAGATCAGCGCGAACAGCAGACCGAGGCCGAAGCTCGTCAGCACGGTGAGCACCGCGAACGCGAACGTCCACCAGGTGACCTGCCCCAGCGCTCCCGCCAGGCGGGCGTCCGTCACCGCGCGGACGAAGTTGTCGAAGCCGACGCCGACGTACCATCCGGTCGGCAGCGCCGTGCCGTCCGGCGCGACGAAGCGCCCGTCGTCCGAGGGCGCGTACACCGTGCCGGTCTCGCTGTCGGTGAGGGTCTGCGCCTGCTCGTCCCACACCAGCGTCGACGTGTAGACCGCGCCGGTCGATCCCTCGCGGGTCCGGATGGAGCCGTCCTCGGGATCATCCGAGACCGGCACCCGCAGCTCTGCGACGCGGCCCTGCAGCTCCGTGTCGGTCAGGATGGTGGCGCGCGGCACCACGGTCCATCCCGGCACCTCGGTCGGCGCCCCGCCGTCCCCGACGGCCGCCTCCGGCACCTCCGTCAGCGGCTCCTCGGCAGCCCCCACGCGGACGGCGCCGTCGTCGACGATCGCGAAGCCCAGTTCGCCGGCCCGCTCGACGACGGCCAGCGGGTAGTCGGGCGACTCCGGATCGCGCCGCTCGTCCTGGATCAGCGCGGCCTCCACCGCCTGATCCATGGATCCGGCGTGGCCCGTGCCGTAGTTCGTGAAGGCGACGTACGCCGTGTACACGAGCAGGAAGATCTGGAACACGGCGAGGAACGCCAGTCCCGGCAGCAGGTACTTCAGGGGCAGCGTCCGCCGGGAGAAGTAGACCCAGTCGGCGACGGCGACGAGCACGACGATCGCGCCCAGCACCAGCCACGATCCCGCCTGCCACGCGGAGATCGCGATCGCCACTCCGAGCGCGTTGACGAGCGCCATCAGCACGAGCTTCACGACGAAGCCCCAGCCGGTGCCCGCCCATGCGCGCGCGTGCGACTCGAGCCGCGGCGTCTTCTCGGGCGAGGACGCGTGTGGCGGTGTCGATGTCTGCAGCTGTGTCATCCGTTGCCTCCTCCTGCACGGCGTCCGGGGCGGGCGCGCGCCCGCCCCGGACGACGGATCAGCCCAGCTCGGCCTCGAGGTCGGACACCATCTGGTTCCAGGTCTCGACGGGATCGGCGCCGTTGATGATCTGCACCTCGGCGGCGTTCCACAGGTCCCACACCGACCCCATCTCGGGGATCGACGGCATCGGCACGCCGTTCTGCGAGGACGCGAGGAAGCCCGCGATGATCGGGTCGGAGGCGACCTCCTCCGCAAGCGACGTGAAGGCGGGGATGCGGGGATCCGCCTCGTACAGCGCGCGCTGCGCCTCCTCCGTGGCGAGGTGGTTCACGAGGAACTCCTGCGCGAGCAGGGCGTTCTCGCTCTGCGAGCTCACGTAGAACCCCTGCACGCCGACGAACGGCGCCGCCGGCTCACCGCCCGCCGACGGGATCGGGTGCACCGCGATGTTCGGCACGTCGGTGAAGGCGCTCATCGCCCAGGGTCCCTGCACGGTGAACGGCGCCTGGCCGCTGTTGAACAACTCGTTGTTGATGTCGTAGTCGACCGTCGTCGAGATGATGCCCGATCCGGCTGTGCCGTTCTCGTGCAGCCACTGCGCGAAGGCCTCGCCCGCCTCGCCGCCCATGCCGACCTCGGTCGTGTACGAGCCCGACTCGTCCTGCACGAACACGGGCGCCCCGAACGAGGTCTGGAAGCCGTACATCGTGTAGCCGTCGCCGGTCTCGCCCGCCGTGTTGATCGCGATCGGGCGCTCGGCGCCGGCCTCCTCGGCGCGCTGCACGAGCTCGTCCCACGTGGCGGGCGCGTCCTCGCCCACCATGTCGACGTTCTGGACCAGCGCGATCGTCTCGAGCGAGTACGGCAGCGCGTACAGCTGTCCGTCGTAGGTCATCGCCTCGAGCGCGACGGGCTCGAAGTCCCCGGCCGCGTCGCCGAGGTCGAGCGTGGACACGACGCCCGCGGCGACGAGAGCGCCGAGCCAGTCGTGGGCGCCGACCGTGATGTCCGGCCCCTCGCCCGTCGGCACCTGCGCGACGAAGTCGTTGCGCAGATCCTCGAAGTTCTTCTGGACGAGCGTGACGGTCGCACCGGTCTCCTCCTCGAACGCCGCTGCGGCGGTCGCGATCGCCTCCTCGCGCTCGGCGTCGGTCCAGATCACGAGCTCGGCGCCGGCGCCGGCCGCCTCCTCGCTGGGGGCGGCGCTCTCGGCGGCGGGCGCGCCCCCGCCGCTCGTGCAGCCGGCGAGCAGCAGCGTCGTCGCTGCCGCCAGTCCGACCAGGGCCATGGGCTTGTTCATGGTTTCTCCTTGGATAGGGGTGGGGTGATTCGTGACTCAGGGTTCCTGCGGGTCGTCCAGCTCGACGACCGCGACGGCGCCGGCGGGGATCGTGATCCGCCCCTCCGCGCGCTCGCCGCGCAGCAGCTCGCGTCCGGTCAGCTCGAGCTCGGCGTCCTCGTCGCGATGATTGATCGCGAACACGAACGTCGTCGTGTCCGTCACGCGGCGCACGACCTCGAGGCCATCGGGCGTTCCTGCCGGCGCGACTCCCGCGTCGGCGTAGACGTCGGCCAGCACGGCGCGCAGTCCCTCTGCATCGAGCCGCGTGGAGATGTACCAGCCGGTGCCGTCCCCGTGGCGGTGCCGCGTGATGGCGGCGGAGCCCGCGGCCGGTCCCTCGAGGTAGGTGCCGACGGGTTCTGCGCCGTGCAGGCGCAGCGCCTCCTGCCAGTGATCGGCGCCGAGGCGCGCGCCGCGGAGCTCGACCGCCGCCTCCGTCCCGTCGCGCAGCGGCAGGAACTCCTCGACGTCGACGCCGAGCGCCTCGCGCAGCGGAGCCAGGAACCCGCCGTCGTGAACGCGGTCATGCTCGTCGACGACCGCCGAGAAATACGACACGACGAGCGTGCCGCCTCCCGAGACGTAGGCCGTGAGGTTCGCGGCGTCGGCGCTCGTCAGCAGGTACTGCGCCGGCGCGACGACGAGGCGGTAGCGGCTCAGATCCTGTCCCGGCAGCGCGAAGTCGACCGTGACCCCGTCATGCCACAGCCTCTCGTAGAACGCACGGATGCGCTCTCGGTGCGACAGGTCCTCGGTCGGGCGCCATTCCAGATCCTGCGCCCAGAACGATTCGAAGTCCCACAGGATCGCGACCTCCGCCGCCACGCGGGAGCCGCGCACGGCGGCCAGCCGCTCCACATCGGCGCCCAGCGCGACCACCTCCCGCCAGATGCGGGACTCGGTGCCGGCGTGCGGGAGCATCGCCGAGTGGAACTTCTCGGCGCCCGAGCGGCCGGCGCGCCACTGGAAGAACAACACGGCGTCGGAGCCGCGGGCGACGTGCGCGAGCGAATTGCGCGCCATCTCGCCGGGCCGCTTGGCGAGGTTGCGCGACTGCCAGTTCACGGCCGAGGTGGAGTGCTCCATCAGGATCCACGGCTCCCCGCCTGCGACCGACCGCGACAGGTCCGCCGCGATCGCGAGCCCGATGTGCGCGTCCACGTCGGCTGCCCAGAGGTAGTGGTCGTTCGCCACGACGTCGACCTCGCGCGCCCATGCCCACAGATCCGTGCTCCAGTGCTGGTTCGCCATGAAGTTCGTCGTGATGGGCTGGCTCGCCCGCGCTCGGATCGCGTCCCGCTCGGCGATGAAGCACGCCCGAAGCTGGTGATCCGTGAAGCGCATGAAGTCGAGGCGCTGGCCGGGGTTGACGATCGAGGCGGAGGCCGCGGGGGCTCCGATGTGGTCCCACTCCTCGTAGTGCTGGCCCCAGAACGCCGTGCCCCAGGCGTCGTTGAGCGCGTCGAGCGTGCCGTAGCGCTGCCGAAGCCAGGCGCGGAAGGCGCGCACGGAATGCTCGGAGTAGTCCTCGCCGACCGGCGCGCCGTACTCGTTGTGCACGTGCCACATCACGACGGCCGGGTGGGTGCCGTAGCGGTCGGCGAGCACCGACGCGATCCTGACGATCGCCTCCCGGTAGGCGGGCGACGAGTGCGACACCATGCCGCGCGATCCGAAGCCGAGCACGGTTCCCTCGCGCGTGACGACCCGGGAGTCCGGGTGCGCGGCGAAGAACCAGGCCGGCGGCGATGCGGTCGGGGTGCCGAGGTCCACCGCGATGCCGTTCTCGTGCAGCAGCTCGATGATCTCGTCGAGCCATGCGAAGTCGTACTCGCCCTCGCGGCGCTCGATCAGCGCCCACGAGAAGATCCCGACGCTGACCATCGTGACCCCCGCCTCGCGCATGAGGCGGACGTCCTCGCGCCAGGTCTCGCGGGGCCACTGCTCGGGGTTGTAATCGCCGCCGTAGGCGATGCCGGGCAGGACGGGCCGGGTGAGGGGCATTGACTCTCCATCGGGTCGCGGTCGACTGTGACCGGTCCCAGTGTGCGACGACCTCACCGAGCGCACAATGCCCGTCGGTGTCCGTTACGCAACTGTGACCGGTCCCAGTCCGCCTCGGGGCGCACTAGAGTCGATCCTCATGGGACCGGCCGCGCGCAAGCCGACGATCCGCGACGTCGCGGCGGCGGCAGGGGTGTCGCACGGCACCGTGTCGCGTGTGCTGAACGGCGGACACTGGGTCTCCCCCGACGCGCGCGCGGCCGTCGAGGAGGCGATCCGGCAAACGGGTTACACGGCGAACCACGCCGCGCGAAGCCTCGCGACGGGGCGCTCCGGATCGCTCGCGTTCCTGCTCACGGAGCCGCATCATCTGCTGTTCGAGGACCCCACCTTCGGGCTGCTCGTCCGCGGGGCGGCCGAGGCCCTCGCGAAGCGCTCCATGACGCTCGTGCTGCTCGTGGCGGGAACCGACGCCGAGAAGACGCACATGCTGGACTACGTGCGCGCGCGGCACGTCGACGGCGTGCTCCTCGTCTCCAGCCACGCCTCCGATCCGCTCCTCGGGCGGATGCACGACGCGGGGATCCCGATCGTGAGCGCGGGCCTCCCGCTCGCCTTCGACGGCTTCGTCCCCTCGGTGTCGGTGGACGAGCTCGCGGGGGCGCGCGCGATGACGCGCTACCTGCTCGAGCGCGGGCACCGCAGGATCGCCCACATCGCGGGGCCCGACGACACCCCGGGCGGGCGCTATCGCCTGGAGGGCTTCCGCGAGGAGATGGGCGCGCTTTTCGATCCGGCACTGGTCGAGCGCGGCGACTACGGCGGCGGCTCCGGCGCGGCGGCCATGTCGCGGCTGCTCGCCCGCACGCGCGACATCGACGCGGTGTTCGCGGCGTCCGACAGCATGGCGGCCGGTGCGATCTCGGTGCTCTCTCACGAGGGCCTGCGCGTCCCGGACGACATCGCGGTCGCGGGCTTCGACGACTCGGGACTCGCGGAGACCCACGATCCCCCGCTCACGACGATGGCCCAGCCCTGGTCGGACATCAGCGAGCGAATGGTGTCGATGCTTCTCGATGTCGTCGACGGCTCCCCCGGCGGCGAGATCACGCTGCCCCCCGAGCTCGTCGTGCGCGCCAGCGCCTGAGCCGGATCGCGGCGCGCGCGGCGGCGGCGCGCCGCCGCGAACCACGGCCGTCGAAAACCGGGCAGGATTGCTCTCATGGCTCGGTTCGTCGTAGTGCCGCAGTGGCAGGGGTCGCCGTCGTCGCGCGCGATGGCGCACGTCGACGGCACCGAGGCGATCGCCGGCGACCTGCCGCGCTCCGCCTGCACGTTCGTGGAGGTGCCGCTCGAGGCCGGCGAGCCGCTCGGCACGGGCGTGCTGCGCGCGAGCGCGCTGCTGCGCACGCGCGAGGCGGTCACGGCCGCACTGGCCGAGGTGGCCGCCCCGGCGATCCTCATCGGCGGAGACTGCTCGGTGTCGGTGCCGGCGATCGGGCACGCCGCGGCCGAGGGCGACGGGCGGCTGGCGGTCGTGTGGTTCGACGCGCACGCCGACCTGCACACGCCGGACACCTCGCCGAGCGGTGCGTTCGCGGGCATGGCGCTGCGCGCCGTGCTCGGCGAGGGCGCCGACGGGCTGATCCTCCCTCCGGGCACCGTCGCACCGCGCGACGTCATGCTGGCCGGCGTGCGCATGCTCGATCCTGAGGAGGACGAGCTGCTCGCCGCGTCCGAGGTGCGGTCGTTCGCACCGTCCGATCTCACGGATCCAGAGGCGCTCGGCGAGGCCGTGGCGGCGACGGGCGCGAGCCGGGTGTACATCCACGTGGACCTCGACGTGCTCGATCCCGCCGACATCGCGGGCGTCTCGTCGCCCGAGCCGTTCGGCGTCACCCCCGCCGCGCTCGTTGCGGCCATCTCCGCCGTGCGAGCGCGCGTGCCGCTGGCGGGCGCTTCGATCGCGGGCTTCTCGCCCCAGACGCCGGCCGCAGCCGTCGAGGACATGGGCGCGATCCTGCGCATCGTGGGGGCCCTCGCGTGAGCGCGGCCGGGCTCGCGGCGCGGCATCCGCACGCCGACCTCCCGTCGCTGCCCGACGGGATCCGGACCCGCGCCGAGCGCGCGCTGCACGCGGGCGACCGGATCGACCGGTTCCTCCCCGGCTTCCTGCTCGACTCACCCCTGAGCCTCGCCGGCTACGCGTGGGGAACGGCGATCGGATGGATTTGGGGCACGCTGTGGAGCACGGGTCCCGTCGAGCGCCGCGCCGGGCTCTGGGTGTTCCGGGGCCTGCCCGCCTGGGCGTTCCCCCGCGGCGGCGTGTGCGTCGGAGGGTGCTTCCTCACGGGGGACGGGGCCGTGACCGACCGGCTGCTCGCACACGAGGCCGTGCACCGCACGCAGTGGCGCCGCTACGGGTTCCTGATGCCGTTGCTGTACCTGCTCGCGGGCCGCGATCCCCTCCGCAACCGGTTCGAGATCGCAGCCGGGCTGCGTGCGGGCGGCTACGTCCGCGGACGCGGCTGAGCCGGACGACACCGGCCCGCGCTCGGCGCGCTCAGCGGAACAGGCCGAAGCGCTCCGGCGCGCCGATGCGCTCGCGCGCGACACCCAGACGCTCGGTCAGGTGGTCGGCGATGTCGGCCGTGCCGAGGTAGCCGCCGAGCAG
>NZ_JAPSJA010000283.1 GCF_031178525.1 Microbacterium sp. | reverse complement strand
GCCGGAAGTATTTCGGCTCGTTCATCGAGTACACCGCGCTGGTGGGCGCGATCGGCTACAAGCAGACCGTCGACCTGCTGCGCGGCTCCGCGCTGCTCTGCATCGACGAGTTCGAGCTGGACGATCCGGGCGACACGATGGTGATGACGCGGATGCTCGGGGAGATCGTGGCAAGCGGGACGCGGCTCGCGGCCACGAGCAACACGCCGCCCAACGCGCTGGGCGAGGGAAGGTTCGCGGCGCAGGACTTCCTGCGCGAGATCCACGCCATGGCCGACAGCTTCGAGACCATCCGCATCGACGGCGTCGACTTCCGTCAGCGCTCGTTCGACGGTCACGCTCCCGTTCTCGACACGAAGGCCTACGAGGAGGCGATCGCGGGCTTCGGCACGGCGAGCGACGATGCGTTCGACGCACTGATCGGCCATCTCGCGCGCGTGCATCCGTCGAAGTACATCCGCCTGATCGACGGTGTGCAGGCGGTCGGCTTGCGCGACGTCCGACAGCTCACGGACCAGTCCGAGGCGCTGCGCTTCGTCGCGTTCGTGGACCGGGTCTACGACGCCGAACTGCCGATCCGCGCCACCGGCGTGCCGCTCGACGAGGTGTTCGGCGCCGACATGCTGGGCGGCGGCTACCGCAAGAAGTACCTGCGGGCGATCTCGCGCCTCGTCGCCTCGACGCACGCCTGACCGCGGCAGCGGGAGTCGCGTGCGGTGTCGCGCGAAATGGGATGTTTACAGAAGTGAGCACCGCGTAACGCGCCCGAAACACGCTCCGAACCGTCTGTGAAACGGGGCAGGTCGACACTGAGGGAACCCGACGCTTCACACCCTGCGTCCCAGCAGAGAGGTTCCCGCTCGATCATGGATCAAGGCAACACAGCATTCATGCTCATCGCAGCAGCACTCGTGCTGCTCATGACGCCCGGACTTGCGTTCTTCTACGGCGGCCTGGTCAAGGCCAAGAGCGTCATCAGCATGATGATGCTCAGCTTCGGCGCGCTCGGCCTCATCGGCGTGCTCTGGGTCCTGTACGGCTACGCGATCGCCTTCCCGGGCGCTGAGGGTCTGCTCGCACCCTGGGCGATCGACACGACGGCCCTCGGTCTGAACAGCCTGCTCGAGACCCCGGAGGACGCCTCCTTCCCGCCGCTCGCGTTCGTCGCGTTCCAGGCGACCTTCGCGATCCTCACGGTCGCGCTGGTGTCGGGTGCCATCGCCGACCGCGCCAAGTTCGGCGGCTGGATGGTCTTCGCCGGCCTGTGGGCGACCATCGTCTACTTCCCGGTCGCGAGCTGGGTGTTCAACTTCGGCCTCGCCGACGACGGCAGCTTCGCGTACGGCGGATGGATCACGTACGGCCTGCAGGAGGCCTTCGGCGTCGGCGCGATCGACTTCGCCGGCGGCACCGCGGTGCACATCAACGCCGGTGCGGCAGCGCTCGCGCTCGCCCTCGTGCTCGGCAAGCGCGTCGGCTTCCAGAAGGGCGTGCACGTCCCGCACAACCCGCCCTTCGTGCTGCTCGGCGCTGGTCTGCTGTGGTTCGGCTGGTTCGGCTTCAACGCGGGTTCGGAGCTCGCCGCGGACGGCACGGCGGCCCTCGCGTTCGTCAACACGATCGGCGCCCCGGCCGCGGCTCTGCTCGGCTGGCTGATCGTCGAGAAGGTCAAGGACGGCAAGGCCACGTCGGTGGGCGCCGCCTCCGGCGCGGTCGCCGGTCTGGTCGCCATCACGCCGGCCTGCGCGTCGCTGCACCCGATCTGGGCCCTGCTGCTCGGCTTCATTGCCGGCGTGATCTGCGCCTTCGCGATCGAGCTGAAGTGGAAGCTCGGCTTCGACGACTCGCTCGACGTCGTGGGCATCCACCTCGTGGGCGGCCTGATCGGCACGCTGTACCTCGGCTTCTTCGCCAACGGCACCGGCCTGTTCATGGGCGGCGGCTTCAACCAGCTGGCGGTGCAGGCGATTGCGGCCATCGCGGTGCTCGCGTACTCGTTCGTGCTGGCGCTGGTGATCGGCTTCGCGGTCGAGAAGACCATCGGCTTCCGCGTGAAGAACGAGGACGAGCTGGCCGGCATCGACACTGTCGTGCACGGCGAGGCGGGCTACACGCTCGCCGACTGACCCCACCACGCCCCGACACGGGGCACCCCACCACGGGGCGTCGCGGCATCACGCCGCGGCGCCCCACTCTCATCTGCGGCGCCTCCGTGCGTCCTCGGTAGGCTCGCGGGCATGGCACGAGGACTTCGGGGGACCATCGCGAGACTGGCCGTCGACGCGCTGCAGGTCGCGACGAGGCGCCTCACACGCGGCCGCGGCGAGGGCCGGGCCTCCCGCGCCGACGGCGCCTCACACGGCGGCAGGGTCCCCGGTCCTGGGGCGCCCGTCGGCGTCGAGACGGTCGAGGTGCGGCCCGAGAACGTGGGGGACCTGCGCCTGTCGTACGCGCCGCAGCCCGATGGCGAGCCCGACGCGGGAGAGATCGTCTGGACCTGGGTGCCCTACGTCGAGAACGACGGGCGAGGCAAAGATCGTCCCGTGCTCGTCATCGCCCGGCACGGCGCGCAGCGCGTGTACGCCGTGAAGCTCACGAGCAGGTCGAGAGAGGGCGACCGGGAGTACACGCCGATCGGCTCCGGAGCCTGGGACGCTGCGGGACGTGAGTCCTGGGCCGACCTCGATCAGCTGTACAGCGTGCACCTGAACGGCATGCGGCGAGAGGCGGCCGCGCTCGACCGCGAGCGCTTCGCGCGGGTGGCCGCTGCCCTGCGGCACCGCTACGGCTGGATCGCGGAGGGCTGAGCGCCACGCCCGATGCGGTCATGGTTCGGGAAGCGGCGTGCGATCGGGTAGTATCGTTTCTCGGCCCGCAAGGGCGGCAGTTCCACAACATGGGCGATTGGCGCAGTTGGTAGCGCGCTTCCTTCACACGGAAGAGGTCATCAGTTCGAGTCTGGTATCGCCCACC
>NZ_JAPSJA010000282.1 GCF_031178525.1 Microbacterium sp. | reverse complement strand
GGATTGGATGACGACGTGGTCGTCGACCCACCGCCGGGCCGCGGGCTCGAGCGCGGCAGCGTCGAGCGCGTCGTAGAGCACGCCCGTGTAGCGCTCGATCGCGGGCATCGTCGGCGACGTGCGCACGCCCGCGTTGTCGGCGGCCGCGCGCGCCTTGGCGGGCGTCGAGACGTCCTGGCCGGCGGCGACGAGGCGGTCGAGGGCGTCCAGCGCCCGCGAACGGGCGACGGCCAGCCCGGGGAAACCCAGACTGGCCGTCGTGAGGCTGGCGCCCGTCCCGCCTGCCGCCTTCGTCTCGCTGGGCGGCAGGAGGACGATCACGCGAGCTTGGCGTTCCGTGCGACGATCTCGACGCGGTCGTGATCGACCGAGAGGAACCCGTCAGCGGCATCCACGGTGTGGACAGTGCCAGACGCATCGGTGACGCGCACCTGGCCCTCATCCGCGAGCACCGCGAGCACCGGCTCGTGGCCCGACAGGATGCCGATCTCGCCCTCGGTGGTCTTGGCGATGACCTGCGATGCCTCGCCCGACCACACCTCGTCCGCGGCCGAGACGATGCTGACGGTGAGAGCCATCAGCCGTTCTCCTTCTGGATCTGCGCCCACTTCTCCTCGACGTCCGTGATCGCGCCGACGTTGAAGAACGCCTGCTCGGCCACGTGGTCGAACTCGCCCTTGGCGATCGCGTCGAACGACTCGATCGTCTCCTTGAGCGGCACGGTGGAGCCCTCGACACCCGTGAACTTCTTCGCCATGTAGGTGTTCTGCGAGAGGAACTGCTGGATGCGGCGCGCGCGGTTCACGACGATCTTGTCCTCCTCGGACAGCTCGTCGACACCGAGGATGGCGATGATCTCCTGCAGCTCCTTGTTCTTCTGGAGGATCTGCTTGACCGTCGTCGCGACGCGGTAGTGGTCCTCGCCCAGGTAGCGGGGGTCGAGGATGCGGCTCGTCGACGTGAGCGGGTCGACGGCCGGGTAGAGGCCCTTCGACGCGATCTCGCGCGAGAGCTCCGTCGTGGCGTCGAGGTGCGCGAACGTCGTGGCGGGGGCCGGGTCGGTGTAGTCGTCGGCCGGCACGTAGATCGCCTGCAGCGAGGTGATCGAGTGGCCGCGCGTCGACGTGATGCGCTCCGGCAGGATGCCCATCTCATCGGCGAGGTTCGGCTGGTAGCCCACCGCGCTCGGCATGCGGCCGAGCAGCGTCGACACCTCGGAGCCCGCCTGCGTGAAGCGGAAGATGTTGTCGATGAAGAGGAGCACGTCCTGCTTCTGCACGTCGCGGAAGTACTCGGCCATCGTCAGCGCCGAGAGCGCGACGCGGAGGCGCGTGCCCGGGGGCTCGTCCATCTGGCCGAAGACGAGGGCGGTCTTGTCGAAGACGCCCGCCTCCTCCATCTCGTGGATGAGGTCGTTGCCCTCACGCGTGCGCTCGCCGACGCCCGCGAACACCGAGACACCGCCGTGGTCCTGCGCGACGCGCTGGATCATCTCCTGGATGAGGACCGTCTTGCCGACGCCCGCACCGCCGAAGAGGCCGATCTTGCCGCCCTGCACGTAGGGGGTCAGGAGGTCGATGACCTTGATGCCGGTCTCGAACAGCTGCGTCTTCGACTCGAGCTGGTCGAACGAGGGGGCCTTGCGGTGGATCGACCAGCGCTCGCTCGCCTCGAGGGTCTCGCCCTCGGGGAGGTTGAGCGGCTCGCCGATGACGTTGAAGACCTTGCCCTTGGTGACGTCGCCGACGGGCACCATGATGGGCTCGCCCGAGTCGCGCACCTCCTGGCCGCGCACGAGGCCGTCGGTCGGCTTGAGGGCGATGGCGCGCACGAGGTCGTCGCCGAGGTGCTGCGCGACCTCGAGCGTGATCTCCTGCGGCTCGGTGCCGTCGCCGAAGTCGACGGTCGTCTTGAGCGCGTTGTAGACCGCGGGGATCGCGTCGTGCGGGAACTCGATGTCGACGACGGGCCCGGTCACGCGCGCGACGCGACCGACGCCGGCCTGCGTCTGCTGAGCAGCGGGGGTGTCAGTGATGGTCATGGTGGTTGCCTTTCGTGGCTACTTCGCCGAGGCGAGGGCGTCCGCGCCGCCCACGATCTCGGAGATCTGCGTCGTGATCTCGGCCTGGCGCGCGTTGTTGCGCAGGCGGGTGTAGTCGGTGATGAGCTTGTCCGCGTTGTCGGACGCCGACTTCATCGCCTTCTGCGTCGCTGCCTGCTTGGCGGCGGCCGACTGCAGCAGCGCGTTGAAGATGCGGCTCTCGACGTACACGGGCAGGAGCGCGTCGAGCACGCGAGCGGGCTCGGGCTCGAACTCGTACAGCGGCAGGTGCTCGGCGTCGCCCGCATCGGTCGCCTCGACGACCTCGAGCGGCAGCAGCCGCACGGTCGTCGGATCCTGCGTCATCATGCTGACGAAGCGGTTGTAGACGACGTGGATCTCGTCGACCTGCTCCGAGACGTACGCCTCGAGCACGGCCTCCGCGATCTCCTGCGCGAGCTCGGGCGACGGCGCGTCCGACTGGCCCGTCCACTCCCGGATGTAGGGGCGCTGGCGGAACTTGAAGTAGCCGACGGCCTTGTTGCCGATCAGGTAGTGATCGACCTCCTTGCCCTCAGCCTCGAGCTTCGCCCGCAGCTCGCCCGCCTCGCGGATGATCTGCGAGTTGAACGCGCCCGCGAGGCCGCGATCGCTCGTCAGGATGACGATCGCGGCTCGCTTGAGCTCGTCGCGCTCGACCGTGAGCGGGTGCGCCTCGTTGGAGTACGTGGCGACCGCGCTCACGGCGCGCGTGAGCGCCCGTGCGTAGGGGTTCGACGCCTTCACGCGAACCAGCGCCTTCTGGATGCGCGATGCAGCGATGAGCTCCATCGCCTTGGTGATCTTCTTGGTCGACTGCGCAGACTTGATCTTCTGCGTGTAGACCCGGAGCTGGGCTCCCATTCCGCCTCCTCAGCGAGCTCGCGTCAGCGACG
>NZ_JAPSJA010000065.1 GCF_031178525.1 Microbacterium sp. | reverse complement strand
CGCAGCCTCCGCGAGTCCGTCGAGCGTGTCGGCCGTGTGGACGCCGATTCCCGGCATGTCGTACTCCTCGGTGCGCAGGGCGGGCCGCAGCGCGGCGTCGAACACCTGCCAGGCGACAGATCCGGGCTGGGCGAGGATCTCGCGGCCGTACTTGGCGTATGTGTAGTTGCGGAAGTCGGCCCCCTCGTCGAGAAAGCGCTCGCCGTCGCGGTTGACGATGATCCCGAGCGGGTAGCTCTGACGCGTCAGGCGGTTCGTGAGCTCGCGGTTGGACTCGTTGAGCTCGGCGCCGGCGTCCCACTGCACGCTGTGGCACGTCGACCAGTCACCGCCCCGCTGGGCGCCGATCTCGAGCGCCGCGAGGAGCATGTCGCCCGTGTTGTAGGGCGTGCCGCGCACCTTCGCGTTCGCCCAGCCCGGCCCGAGGTGCTGCTCGCGCAGCTCGGGATTCGATTCGAACCCGCCGGCCGCGAGGACCACGCTCTCGGCCCGCAGCTCGCGCGTCGCACCGTCGGCGTCGTACCGGACGCCGGTGACCGCGCCGTCCTCGACGATGAGCGATGTCGCGCGTGCGCCGTACCGCACCTCGGTGCCCATCCGCTCGGCCACCGCGGTGTGGTCGTCGATCAGGCCCACGCCGCCGCCGACGTTGCCCACGTGCAGGCCGCCCCAGAAGAGGTAGGTGCCGTCAGGGCGGGCGTACGCCTGGCGCTCGTACATGAGTCGGTACTTCAGCCCGAGGCCGTGCAGCCAGCGCACGGCGTCCGCCGCCTCGTTCACCAGGATGCGCGCCATGTCGGGGTCGGTGCGCCCGTCGGTCACCTTCTCGAGGTCGGCGAGGTACTCATCCGACGAATACGGCGGCACGATCGTCGCACCGTGGCGCTCGTCCGGCTCGACGATGTCGCGCAGGTCGTCGAGTCCGCCGTGCGGGATGCGGGTGGCACCCGCCGTGTAGTAGCTGTTGCCGCCTGCCATGTCGTTCGTGCCACGCTCGAGCAGCACCACGCGTCGGCCGCGCTCGGCCGCGGCGTGGGCCGCCGAGAAGCCCGCGTTGCCGCCGCCGACCACGATGACGTCGTATCGCTCGGGTGAAGTGGATTCCACTGGATTCCTCCTGGTCTGTCGAACCTCGCGCAGGGCGTCGAGCCTCGGTTCGTTGGGTCTCGCTCAGTGCGTCGAGTCCGTGGGGGTGGTCTGGGCGCCCTCCGCGTCGCGCGCGCCGGCCGCTCGCAGGGCGCGACGACGGCGGCGGCCGAGCTGGGCGCCGATGAGCGGCGGCACGATCAGAAGCAGGGCGGCGACGATCCAGAGCCCGATGGTGAGCGGGCTCGAGACGAGGATCGCGGGGTCGCCCTCGGAGAGGGTCATCGCGCGACGCAGCTGCGCCTCCATGAGCGGACCCAGGATGAGGCCGACCACGGCGGGCGCCGCGGGGATGTCGGCGAGCCGCATCAGCATGCCGAGCGCGCCGAGCGCCGCGAGGATCACGATGTCCGTGGGGGAGCCGCCCGCCGCGAACGCTCCGAGCGCGGCGAACACCGTCACGGCCGCGTAGATCGACCAGCTGGGCAGCATGAGCAGCCGCGCCCACACCTTCACGAGCGGGAGGTTGAGCACGAGCAGCATCACATTGCCGATGAACAGCGACGCGATGAGAGCCCACACGAGGTCTCCCGACTCCGCGAACAGGGTGGGCCCGGGCTGCAGGCCGTACGACTGGAAGGCGGTCAGGATGATCGCCGCGGTGGCCGAGGTCGGCAGCCCGATCGTCAGGAGAGGCACGAGCACGCCCGCCGCCGCGGCGTTGTTCGCCGACTCGGGGCCCGCGACGCCCTCGATCGCGCCGCGGCCGAACTCGCCGCGGTGTCGCGAGAGCCGCTTCTCGGCGGCATACGACAGGAACGTCGGGATCTCCGCGCCGCCCGCCGGGAGCGCGCCGATCGGGAAGCCGAGAGCGGTGCCGCGCAGCCACGCGGGCCACGACCGGCGGAACTCCTCGCGTGACAGCGCCGTGCGGCCCTTCACAGGGGTCACGGTGCTGCGCCCCGTGCCCGAGAGCACGTGCGACAGCGTCTCCGCGATCGCGAACAATCCCACGACGACGAGCACGACGTCGAGACCGTCCAGCAGCCGGTCGCTGCCGAACGTCAGGCGCGGCTGGCCCGACTGCACATCGATGCCGACCAGGCCGATCGTCAGGCCGATCACGAGGCCGGCGGCGCCCTTGAGCAGGTTCGGGCCCAGCAGCGCGGCGACCGAGATGAACGCGATGGCCATGAGTGCGACGTACTCGGGCGGGCCGAGCGTGATCGCGAACTGCGCCATGACGGGCGCGAGCAGCGTGAGACCGACGGTCGCCACGATGCCGGCGACGAACGAGCCGATCGCGGCCGTCGCGAGCGCGGCCGCGGCACGACCCGCGCGGGCCATCTTGTTGCCCTCGATCGCCGAGACGATCGACGCGGACTCGCCCGGGGTGTTGAGCAGGATCGACGTGGTGGATCCGCCGTACATGCCGCCCGAGTAGATGCCGGCGAACAGGATCAGCGCCGCCGACGGCTCGAGGCGGAACGTGATCGGCAGCAACAGCGCCACCGTGAGTGCGGGCCCGATGCCGGGAAGGACGCCGACAGCCGTGCCGATCGTGACGCCGAGCAGCGCCCACAGCAGGTTCGCGGGGGTGATCGCCGCAGCGAACCCCTGCATGAGCAGGTCGAACGTGTCCATGGTCAGAACCCCCAGGGGCCGGCCGGGAGGGCCAGGCCGATCAGCCGGTCGAACAGGAGCACCACGGATCCGGCGATCAGCACGCCCGTGATGGGGAGGTGCCAGCCGCGCGGTGCGCCGAGCAGCAGGGCGCCCGCGACATACAGAGCGGCGCCGCTGACGAAGAAGCCGGCGAACGGCAGGATCAGCGCGAACAGGATCAGCGCCACGAGGACGAGCGCCGCGCGCAGCAGGGCGCGGCGGCCGAGCACGGCACCGCGCTCGATCCCGCTCCGCCCGCTGCGGAGCAGGACCGTGCCGAAGCGCGCATTCGTGACGATCAGGCTCGCGCCGAGCACGCCGAGCAGGGCGCCGATCACGAGCGGGAACGCCGCGGGGCCCAGCGGGTCCGATGAAGCGGGGAGGCGCAGCGCGTCCACGATCACGAGCACCGCCGCGATCACCATGATCGCGCCGATGATCAGCGACGCCACGCCCGACACCACGGCCGGGTACGCGCCGGCCGAGACCGGCGGCGGATCCTTCTCGATCGCGGCGAGGTTCGTGGTGGTGAGACCCGGCAGCTCGCGCCCGCGGGTGCGGTCGGGTTCCATCGGTTCGCTCATGTCACTTCACCAGTCCGATCTGCTCGAGGATCTGTGCGGTGGTCTCCTGATCGGTCTTCAGGAACTCGGTCAGCTCGGGACCGGTGAGGTACGCGTCCTCCCAGCCGCGATCCTCGAGGATCTCGCGCCACGCCGCCGACTCGTGCATCTCGTCGAGCATCGCGATCAGCGCCTCGCGCTCGTCCTCGCCGAGGCCGCGCGGTGCCGCGATCCCCCGCCAGTTCTGCAGCTCGATGTCCAGGCCCGACTCGCGCAGCGTGGGCACGTCGGGGAGGTTGGCGACCCGCTCGGGACTCGAGACCGCGAGCGCGCGCATCGAACCGTCCTCGATGTACGGCAGCAGTTCGGAGATGCCCGACATCCCGGCCGTCGAGCGCCCCGACAGCATGGTGGTGAGCGCTTCGCCGCCACCGGAGTGGGCGACGTAGGAGGCCTCGCGCGGATCCGCTCCGACGGCTTCGGCGACGAGTCCAGTGAGCACCTGCTCGACGCCGCCCGCGGATCCGCCCGCGATCGACACCGATCCGACGTCCTCCGCCATGGCGTCTGCGAGATCCTCCATCGTCTGGATCTCGGAGTCCGCGGGCACCGCGATCACGAGGTACTCGGTCGTCAGGCGGGCGAGCATATCGACGTCGTCGAGCGTCGCCTCAGAGCCGTTCGTCAGGATGGCGCCGACCATGATGGCGCCCGTGACCATGAGCTCGTTCGCCTCGCCGGTGTGACGGACGAACTGCGGCAGCCCGATCGTGCCGCCGGCGCCGCCGACGTTGTAGACCTCGGTGCGACCGACGATGTCGCCCAGCGCGGTCTGCACGGCGCGGGAGGTCTGGTCCCAGCCGCCGCCGGGGTCGGCCGGCGCCATGATGCGCAGCTGCCGACCGCCGAGCGCGTCCTCGAGCGCGCTTGCGCTCTGGGACCGCTGCGTGATGCCGGTGATCGCGAGCGCGGCGATCATCGCGACCGCCGCGAGAGCGCCGACGATGAGCCGCCAGCGGGATCTGCGGCGGGGAGGTGCCTGTTCTTGGGTGGGCATCATCGCCCTCTCCTCTCGACATCGGTGTCGCTACCTGTATACAGGTGTACACCGAAGCCCGCAAGCGTGGCGGCGCCCACCCGCATGGGGCGTAGCGTGCCCGCGCCCGTGCCCAAGCCACATGGTGTGAACGAGACGACACGATCCGGACGCGCCAGACCGTGTGGTCTCGTTCAGGCGATGTGGTTTGGGCGCCAGGAGCGGAGGGCCACCCGGCGAGGAACTCCCGGGCGGTCATGTGGTGAGGGGTTAGGCGGTCAGGCGGTGAAGGGTCAGGCGCGACGGACGCGGGTGGCCGTGCGCGCGCACCTCACTCGAGCCACTCGGTGATGAAGCGGTCGCTCTCGTGGATGTGGGTCGCGATGTACTCGCCGCGGTCGAGCACCTCGAAGCGGTGCGCCACGAACGCGGGCACGACGAGCACCTGGTTCGCCGATCCGACGACGCGCTCGTCGCCGACGGTGAACAGCGCGCTGCCCGCATGGATCAGGAACGTCTCGCTGTACGGGTGCCGGTGCAACCGGGGTCCCGTGCCGGGGCGCGGAGCATGCTCGCGGAAGAAGCTCACGGCCGAGCCGTGAAGGTACCCCTCGAAGTTCGCGTCAGCGGCGAGGTCGATCGGTGAGACGGCCATGCGGCCCAGTGTGCCGCAGCCGAGCGCTCCGCGTCGGGCGGATCGCCTCAGGTGCGGATGACGACGTTCAGCGGCTCCTCGCCGCGGGCCATGCGCTCGGCCTGCGTCGCGATGAGCTTGGCCACGCGCGGGCGCATGGCGCCGGATCGACCACCCACGTGCGGCGCGATCAGCGCGCCGGGCAGCGACCAGAGCGGGTGCCCCTCCGGCAGCGGCTCCGGGTCGAACACGTCGCTCGCGACACGGATCCGGCCTCGCGAGACGTGGTCGACGAGCGCGTCGGTGTCGACGATCGGACCGCGGCCGACGTTCACCACGAGCGCGCCGTCCGGGAGTGCCGCGAGCGCGGCCTCGTCCACCAGGTGCCGCGTCTCCGATCCGCCTGGCAGGGCCACCAGCAGGACGTCGGCCGTCGGCAGCAGCTCGGGGAGCTCGTCGATCGCGCGGACGTCGATGCCGTCCTCCCGGCGCGCACGGCTCGCCACCGGCACGAGATCGACCTCGAACGGCAGGATGCGGTCGGCGATCGCCTTGCCGACGCCGCCGAAGCCGAGCAGCACGACGCGCTTGTCGGCGAGACCAGTCGCCTCGAACGACTCCCACACGCCGCCGTCCTGGTTCCGGACCATGCGCGGCAGCTCGCGCTGCGCCGCCAGGGTCAGCGCGAGCGCCAGCTCGGCGGTCGCGGTCTCGTGCACGGAGGCCGCATTGGCGAAGACCGTGCCGGCGGGCAGGGTGTCCTCCACGCCGTCGTAGCCGATCGACTGGCCCTGCACGAGCCGGTGCTCGACGCTCGTCAGCGCCTGCAGCGCGGCCCCGTTGCCCATGTACGGCGGCACGACGATGTCGATCCGCTCGCGCGGCGCGGGCTCGTTGGCGCCGTCCCACTCGATGACCTCGATCGCGAGCGCGGGATCGAGCAGCGCGCGCACATCGTCCGCGAGTTCGGCGTTCGGGATGGACAGGACGACGGTGTCAGGCGAGGCGCTCACCCTTCGACCCTATCGGCGCGATGCCATCGGGCGCGCGGCGACCTCAGGCGGCCTGGGCGACCGTGGCGGCGACGGCGCTCGTGAAGAAGCCGAGGCCGTCGACGCCCGAGCGCATGGCGGCCGCGGTGCCCGGGCCGAAACCGGGCTCGACCGCGTGCTCGGGGTGCGGCATCAGGCCGACCACGTTGCCGCGCTCGTTGGTCAGGCCCGCGATGTCGTTCAGCGAGCCGTTCGGGTTCACGCCGAGGTAGCGGAAGGCGACCTGGCCCTCGCCCTCGATGCGCCGCAGCGTCTCGTCATCGGCGATGTAGCCGCCATCCGCGTTCTTCAGCGGGATCACGATCTCCTGGCCGACCTCGAACGCGCTCGACCAGGCGGTCGACGCGTTCTCGACGCGCAGGCGCTGGTCGCGGCGGATGAACTGCTGGTGCGCGTTCCGGATGAGCCCGCCCGGCAGCAGGTGCGCCTCGACGAGCATCTGGAAGCCGTTGCAGATGCCGAGGATCGGCATCCCCTGTGCGGCCGCGGCCTTGACCTCGGCCATGATCGGCGCGTGGGCGGCGATCGCGCCGGCGCGCAGGTAGTCGCCGTAGCTGAAGCCGCCGGGCAGCACGAGCGCGTCGACGCCGTCGAGGTCGTGCGATCCGTGCCAGAGCGCCACGGGCTCTCCGCCGGCGAGGCGGACCGCGCGCTGCGCGTCGCGGTCGTCCAGCGAGCCGGGGAAGGTGATGACGCCGATCCGGGCGGTCACTCGACCACCTCGATCCCGACGACGTCCTCGATCACGCCGTTGGAAAGGATCTCGTCTGCCACCTGGCGCGCCTCGACGAGCAGCTCCTCTGTGACCTCGCCCTCGACCGTCAGCTCGATGCGCTTGCCGATGCGCACGTTCTGGAACGCTCCATGACCGAGGCGCGTGAGCGATCCGGTGACGGCCTTGCCCTGCGGGTCCAGCAGCTCGGCCTTGGGCATGACGTCGACGACGATGGTGGGCATACTCCGACTTCCGGTGGGCGGCGGGGATCGGGGATATTCTACGTGGCCGAGCCGAGCAGCTCGGCCCGCAGCCGGTCGATCTGGCCGAGGATCGCCAGGGTCTGGGCGTGCGGCACGAGCGGCGACTCGCGAAGCCCCTCGCGCAGGCAGCGCGCGACCTCGGCGGCCTCGTTGCCGAAGCCCCGGCCGTACAGCGGCTGGGGCGGCTCGAACCGCAGGGCCTCGCCCCCGGAGGCGGGGGTGAACGTGAAGTGCGTGGGCGCGAAGAAGTCGGGGATGTCGATCCAGCCCGCATCGGTCGACAGGCGCGCGGCGGTGGGCGCGTGGCGGGTCAGGCCGACCGCCAGGCTCGCGACGACATCGCCCGGATACCGGCCCGCGATCGCGACATCGAGATCGACGGCGGCGGAGATCCCCGTGGCCCGCAGCTCGATCGCCTCGCCGAGCAGGATGTGCGCGAGCGTGAGCGGGTAGACGCCGACGTCGAGCAGCGCGCCGCCGCCGAGTGCGGGGTTGAGCAGGCGGTGCTCGGGGCCCGCGTCGACACGGAAGGCGAACTCCGCGGACAGGTGCCGCGGCGCCCCGAACTCTCCCCCCGAGAGCCGTGCCCCGAGATCGAGGATGACGGGATTGCACGCCATCCACATGCCCTCCATGAGGAAGCGGTCGTGCGCGCGTGCGGTCTCCATGAGCGACGCGGCCGTCGCCCGGTCGAGCGTGAGCGGCTTCTCGCACAGGACGTGCTTGCCCGCCTCGAGTGCGCGCGTCGCCTGCTCGTGATGCAGCGCGTGCGGCGAGGCGATGTAGACGACGTCGACGTCCTCGTCCGCCAGCAGCTCGTCGTACGCGGCATACGACCGGGCGGCGCCGTGGCGGGCGGCGAACGCGGCCGAGCGCTCGGCGTCGCGCGAGGCCACCGCGATGAGCTCGGCGCCGGGCGTGAACGCGAGATCCGCGGCGAAGGACTCGGCGATGGAACCGGGCGCGAGGATGCCCCAGCGGGTGGTGGTCTCTGTCACGGGGCGAGCATATCGGCGCCCGCGCGGGCGGGGAGCGCGGGCGGCGGATCACATCCTCATCACGGTGTTGCAATCGTGGGAGCGCTCCCATAGGCTCGCACCCAACCTCGGTGGGAGCGCTCCCATGCGACTCCGCCGAAGGTCCCTCTCACCATCGGGCGCGCCATGACGGCGCCTTGCCCACCCACAAAGGAGTGAACTGTGAAGGCACACACCTGGCGTCGTTTCGGCGCCATCGCCGCGTCGGGCTCTGTCGCGGCCCTCGCTCTCGCCGGCTGCGCGCCGGCGACCAACGGCGGCACGGGCGGCGGGGAGCCGGCGTCCGACGAGCCGGTCACCCTCACCATCACCACGTTCGGCACGTTCGGCTACGAGGACCTGTACGAGCAGTACATGGACGAGCACCCCAACGTCACGATCGAGGCGACGAACATCGACACGGGCGGCAACGCGCGCACCGATCTGTTCACCAAGCTCGGCGCCGGCTCGGGTCTGTCCGACATCGTCGCCATCGAGGAGGGCTGGCTCGGCGCGGTCATGGAGGACGGCGTCTCCGACCAGTTCGCCGACCTGCGCGACTACGGCATCGAGGATCGCAAGGGCGACTGGGTGGACTGGAAGTACGCCACCGGCACGGATCCCCAGGGCCGCGTGATCGGCTACGGCACCGACATCGGTCCGGCCGGCCTCTGCTACAGCACCAAGGCCTTCGAGGCCGCAGGCCTGCCGACCGACCGCGAGGAGGTCGCGGAGCTGCTCGAGGGCGACTGGGCGCACTACTTCGAGGTCGGCCAGGAGTACACCGACAAGACCGGCAAGGCCTGGTTCGATCACTCCGGCTTCGTCTGGAACTCGATCGTCAACCAGCAGGCCGAGGGCTACTACACGTCCGACGGCGAGCTGAACGTCGAGGGCAACGACGATCTCCGCGCCAACTTCGACCTCCTTGCCGAGGCCGTCGAGGGCGGCCAGTCCGCGGCGCAGGCCGCGTGGGACTGGAACGGCGGCAAGTCGTTCCTCGACAACACCTTCGCGACCTTCGTCTGCCCCGGCTGGATGCTGGGCGTGATCCAGGGCTCGATCGAGGGCGCAGGCGGCGGCGCGGACAGCGGCTGGGACTTCGCCGACGTCTTCCCCGGCGGCGCGGGCAACTGGGGCGGCGCCTGGCTGTCGATCCCCGAGTCCAGCCAGAACAAGGAGGCGGCCGCCGCGCTCGCCGACTGGCTGACGCAGCCCGAGCAGCAGGTGAAGCAGGCGGCAGCGGCCGGCAACTTCCCCTCCACCCTGGAGGCGCAGGCGACGCTCGCCGAGGAGGCGACGCCGAACGAGTTCTTCAACGGCTCGCCGACCGGCGCCATCCTGGCCTCGCGGGCCGAGGGCGTGAAGGCGCAGTTCAAGGGCCCGGACGACTCCGTCATCCAGGAGAACGTGTTCGGCCCCGCGCTGCAGAAGCTCGACCGCGGCGAGCTCGACGCCGACGGTGCGTGGGAAGAGGCGCTCTCGCTCATGACCGAGCTGGAAGTCCGGTAACACACCGCACGCGCGCGTGCCGGGGCCGGGCCTCCGGTCCCGGCACGCGCCGCTCCAGGGCCCCGCGCCCACCCGCCTTACCGCTTCCGACCCAGGACGTCTCGCCATGACCACCACGCTGTCCGCGCGACCCACGCGCCCGAACGTGCCGCCGCCCACGCCCTCGTTCCGCCAGAGGCTCTCGCGCTTCGACCTCAAGGCGTCGCCGTACTTCTACGTGTCGCCCTTCTTCCTCCTGTTCGCCCTCACCGGCCTGTTCCCGCTCGCCTACACCGCCTACGTCTCGGTGCACGAGTGGGATCTGCTGCGGGGCCAGGGCGAGTTCGTGGGGCTGAGCAACTTCACCGAGCTCCTCGCGGACGGCATGTTCTGGAACTCGATCTTCAACACCCTCAGCATCTTCGTGCTGTCGGCGATCCCGCAGCTGCTCGTCGCCATCGTCGTGGCGTATCTGCTCGACCAGGGCCTGCGCGCCCCGACCTTCTGGCGCATGGGCGTGCTGCTGCCGTTCGTCGTGACGCCCGTCGCCGTGGCGCTCATCTTCTCCAGCGTGTTCAACGAGGCGGACGGCCTCGCCAACAACCTCGTCAATCTCATCGGCATCGCCGACCTCGAGTGGAAGCACGACAAGTTCCTCAGCCACCTCGCGATCGCGATCATGGTGAACTTCCGCTGGACGGGCTACAACGCGCTGATCCTGCTCGCCGCGATGCAGGCCGTGCCGCGTGACCTCTACGAGTCCGCCGCCCTGGACGGCGCGGGAAGCGTGCGCCGCTTCCTCTCGATCACGATCCCGTCGATCCGCCCCACCCTCATCTTCGTGATCATCACGGCCACCATCGGCGGCCTGCAGATCTTCGCCGAGCCGAAGCTGCTCGACGTCGCCAACGCGGGCGGCATCGGCGGCTCCGACCGGCAGTTCCAGACCACCGTGCTGTTCATGTGGGAGCTGGCGTTCTTCCGCCGCAACTTCGGCGAGGCGTCGGCCGTCGCGTGGCTGCTGTTCCTGCTGATCGTCGGGATCGGCCTGATCAACTTCTTCCTCTCGCGGCGGATCGCCACAGGCGACGGCGCGAGGCCGAACCGCAGGGCCCGCCGCGCTGCAAAGGAGGCCGCCAAGTGAGCACCCTGACCGAAGACTCCACGCGAGCGATCGTCACCGGCACGCCCGAGGCCACCTCGGGGCGGCCGCCCCGGCGCCGCGCCGCACGAGGCGGCGTGGCCGGCCTCGGAAGCCGGCCCGGCTTCCTCACCTACGGCCTGCTGACCGCCTTCCTGGTCGGCAGCGCGTACCCGCTGTGGTGGTCGTTCGTCGTCGCGAGCGGCACCAACCAGACGCGCGCCGAGACGCTGCCGCTGATCCCGGGTGGCAACTTCCTCGCCAACGCCGCCAAGGTTTTCGATGCGATCCCGTTCTGGACCGCGCTGCTGAACTCCGTACTGGTGTCGAGCATCATCACGGCCTCGGTGGTGTGCTTCTCGACGCTGGCGGGGTACGCGTTCGCGAAGCTGCGCTTCCGCGGCCGCGACGGACTCATGGTGTTCGTGATCGCGACCATGGCCATCCCGACACAGCTGGGCATCATCCCGCTGTTCATGGTCATGCGCCAGTTCGGCTGGACCGGCACGATAGGCGCCGTGATCATCCCGACGCTCGTCACGGCGTTCGGCGTGTTCTTCATGCGCCAGTACCTCGTCGACGTGATCCCGGACGAGCTGATCGAGGCGGCGCGCGTGGACGGCGCGAACCAGTTCCGCACGTTCCTGACGGTCGGCCTCCCGGCCGCGCGGCCCGCCATGGCGATCCTGGGCCTGTTCACGTTCATGACGGCCTGGACCGACTACCTGTGGCCGCTGCTCGTCCTCAGCCCGCAGAACCCCACGCTGCAGACCGCGCTGAGCAACCTGCAGTCGGGCTTCTACAAGGACTACTCGATCGTGCTCGCGGGTGCCGTCCTCGCCACGATCCCGCTGCTCATCCTGTTCATCGTCGCCGGCAAGCAGCTGATCAGCGGCATCATGGCCGGAGCCGTCAAGGGCTGACGCCGCGCCTGTCCGCGACATATCCTGCGCCCTGAGAGCGCTACCGAGAGAGACCGTCATGACCACTTCCCCCCGCACCTTCCCCCACGAGTTCCTGTTCGGCGCCGCGACCGCCGCGTACCAGATCGAGGGCGCCGCCTTCGAGGACGGGCGCACCGCGTCGATCTGGGAC
>NZ_JAPSJA010000064.1 GCF_031178525.1 Microbacterium sp. | reverse complement strand
TCGCGGGTGCACCGCACCTCCTCCGCCGTGGCGTCGCAGCCGGGGAACGCCTGGCCGAGCGCATCGCGGACGAACTGCTCGTGCTCCGCGGAGATGACCGCCGCGTTCGAGTTGAGCGCCATCGTGCCGCCGCCCTCGGGCGTCCAGTAGCACGTGAGGTTCGGCGAGCCCTGGATCACGTCGAGCAGATCGGCGAGCTTCGAGCTCGGCACCAGGTCCGCGCCCGACGGGTTGAGTGCGCCGAGCTCGGCGAACAGCCAGTCCTGCATCTGCAGGGAGTACGCCTCCTCGCAGCTGGCGGGCAGGGCGCCCGCATCCGGCGTCTGCGTGGGCGTGGGCGTCGGCGTCGGCGTCGGCGTCGCGGACTCGGTCGGCTCGGGCGACGCCGTGGGCTCGGGCGACGGTCGGGTGGTGGGCGCCTCGCTCGTCGGCGCCGGCGAGGCGGTCGGGCCCGGCGTCGGCTGGCACGCGGCGAGCGCGAGCACCGTGAGGACGAGCGCGGGTGCGGCGAGACGGACGGGGCGCATGGCCCCATCCTGCCTCACGACCCGCGAGAGCGCTCGGGCGGCGCGCGATGTCGCGACGCCCGAGCGCTCCGCCGGGCACCTACCGGAACGACCGCAGACGCAGGCTGTTGAGCACCACGAACACGCTCGAGAACGCCATCGCGGCGCCCGCGATCATGGGGGTCAGCAGACCGAGCGCGGCCAGGGGGATCGCCGCCACGTTGTAGCCGAAGGCCCAGAACAGGTTGCCGCGGATGACCCCCAGCACGCGACGCGAGAGCCGCACGGCGTCGGTCGCCGCGGCGAGCGAATCCCGCACGAGCGTGATGTCGCTCGCATGCATCGCCGCGTCCGTGCCGCCACCCATGGCGATGCCGAGATCGGCGGTCGCGAGCGCCGCCGCGTCGTTCACGCCGTCGCCCACCATCGCGACCCGGTGCCCTTCGCCCTGCAGGCGGCGGATCTCGGCGACCTTGCCCTCGGGAGAGACACCCGCGGTGACCGTGCGGATGCCCACCTCCGCCGCGACGGCGCGCGCCACACCCTCGCCGTCTCCCGTCAGGAGCACGATGTCGAGACCGAGACCCTGCAGGCCCGCGATCGCCGCGCGACTGTCGTCGCGCACGGTGTCGGCGACCAGGATGGCCGCCCGCGCCGTTGCGCTCATGCCAGGGGCAGAGGCCCATCCGACGATCACGACCGTGGCGGCCGCGTCCCGAGAGACCGCGGTCAGCTCCTCCGGCACGCGCGCGCCGCGGCCCACCGCGAACGCGTGGCTCCCCGCGAACGCCTCGCGCCCAGCCACCGTGCCCGTGACGCCGTAGCCGGCGTGGTTGCGGAACCCGACGACGGGCGGCAGCTCGACTCCCTCCGCCGTCGCGACGATCGCGCGAGCGATCGGGTGCTCCGAGCCCGATTCGAGGGCCCCGGCCATTCGCAGCACCTCGTCGCGGTCCGCGCCGCGTGCGAGCACGATGTCGTGCACGGACATCCGCCCGCTCGTGACGGTGCCGGTCTTGTCGAGCACGATCGTGTCGATCCGGCCCGCGCTCTCGATCGCCTCGGGGCCGGTGATCAGGACGCCGCGCTGAGCGCCTCGTCCGGTGCCGACCAGGATCGCGACCGGCGTCGCGAGCCCCAGGGCGCAGGGGCACGCGATGATCAGCACCGCGACGGCGGCGATGAAGGCCGCCTCGAGACTCTGGCCGGCCAGGAGCCAGCCGCCGAACGTGAGGACGGCGAGGCCGATCACGACGGGAACGAAGACGCCGGAGATACGGTCGGCGAGACGCTGGATGCGCGACTTCCCGGCCTGCGCATCCTCGACGAGCGTCGCGATCCGCGCCAGGCGGGTGTCCGACCCGACCGCCGTGGCGCGCACCACGAGCCGCCCGTCGGTCGCGATCGTGCCTCCTGTGACGACGGAGCCCGCGCCGACGGGCACCGGCAGCGACTCGCCGGTCAGCATGCTGGCGTCGACGGCGGCCTCGCCGTCCTCCACGAGGCCGTCGGTCGCGATCGTGCCGCCCGGGCGGACGATGAAGCGGTCACCCGGCTGCAGGCGGTCGATCGGCACGGTGTCGCCGTCGCGTCCCGCGTCGTCCGCGAGCACGACCTCGCGTGCGCCGAGGTCGATCAGGGCGCGCAGCGCGGCGCCTGCGCGGCGCTTGGAGCGCTGCTCGATGAAGCGCCCGAGCAGCAGGAACGTCGTCACGACGGCCGCGACCTCGAAGTAGACGTGCATGCCGCCCGTGACCGTCACCCACGCGCTCCACAGCAGGGCGGCCAGCGTGCCGAGCGTGATGAGCGTGTCCATCGTCGCCGCACCATGACGCGCGTTGCGCATCGTCGCGCGGTGGAACGGCCATCCGGCCCACAGCACGACGGGAAGGCTCAGCGCGAGCGCCGCCCACTGCCACCCCGGGAACTGCAGAGGCATGATCATCGAGACGAGCAGGATCGGCACGCTGAGGACGCCGGCGGCGATCAGGCGGGTGCGCAGCGGTGTCTCACCCGGTGCGTCCTCGACGTCGTGCACGTGGCCCGAGTGATCCCCCTCCCCGTGCTCCGCGTGGCTCGTGCGGTCAGCGTGATCGGCGTGATCGGCGTGATCGGCGTGATCCGACGCGCGCGGTCGCGCACCCGCCCGCACGGTGGCGTCGTAGCCCGCGGCCTTCACAGCCTCGACCAGAGCCCGGTCATCGACGGCGGCCGGCACCTGCACCTTCGCGGACTCGGTCGCGAGGTTCACCGCGGCCTCGGCGCCCGGCACCAGCTGCAGGCGCTTCTCGACGCGCGCGACGCAGCTCGCGCAGGTCATGCCCTGGATGTCGAGCACCACGTCGCGTCGATCGTCCTGAACGGAATGAGTCATGGCTGTCCCCTTTCGTGGGTTCACCGCCTACCAACCATGATACCCCCCTGGGGTATTCCGCGGGGATCCGCGACGTAGGCTGGAGGCATGATCAACGAGCTGAACGAGCGGGCAGTCGCCGCCACCATCGACCACGCGATCCTGAAGCCGGACTTCACGCGCGCCGACGTGGATCGCGAGCTCGACATCGCCGCGGAGTGGGGCGTGTTCAGCGTGTGCGTGCGCCCGTCCGACATCGCCTACGCCGTGCGTCGCCTCGACGGCACGGGCGTCGCGGTCGGCACCGTGATCGGCTTCCCGCACGGCACGACGTCCACGGCCGCGAAGGTCGCCGAGCTCCAGCGGGCGAAGGACGACGGCGCCTCCGAGTTCGACATGGTCGTGCACATCGGCGCACTCCGCTCGGGCGAGGACGACCTCGTGACGGCCGACATCGCCGCCGTCGTCGAGGCCGCGGGCGGGCGCTCCTCCGAGGGCGGATCCATCACCAAGGTCATCCTGGAGACCAGCTACCTCGACCTCGAGCAGATCGCCCGCGGCAGCCGTCTCACGGAGGCCGGCGGCGCGACGTTCGTCAAGACGTCGACCGGCTTCGCGGGCGGCGGGGCGACGGCCGAGCACGTGTCGCTCATGCGCGAGAGCGTCTCCGCCGCCGTGCAGGTCAAGGCGTCGGGCGGCGTACGCGGCCTCGATGCGGCGATCGCGATGCTCGAGGCGGGCGCGACGCGACTCGGCACCAGCGCGAGCGCCACGATCCTGGGCGAGCTGCGTGCGCGCGCGGATGGCCGCGCGACGACAGGCGCCGAGGACAGCAGCAGCTACTGAACTCCCGCTGTCCCCTCTCGCGCGGCGGGGCCGAGGCCGATCGGACCTCGTCGCGCCCGAGGAAGCTCAGCGACCGGAGGTGGCCTCGGTGAGCGCGAGGCGGGCGCGCGCCACGTCGTCCGCCATCTGCTCGATCAGCTTGTCGACGCCCTCGAACGCGACCATGCCGCGGATCCGCGCGACGAACTCGACCGCGACGCGGCGGCCGTAGAGGTCGAGATCGGTCTCGTCGATCACGTACGCCTCGACCTGCGGCACCTCGACGTCGTCGAACGTCGGGTTGGTGCCGACCGAGATCGCCGCCGGGTAGCGGACCCCGGAGCGCAGCACGCCCTCGGGCGCGTGCTCGATGAGCCACCCCGCGTAGACGCCGTCGGCGGGCACGTAGCCCTCGGCCTCGGGCGACAGGTTCGCGGTCGGGTAGCCCAGCTCGCGACCGCGCTTGAGGCCGTGCACGACCTCGCCGGTCACGGCCGGATAGCGGCCCAGCAGCTTCGCGGCCCGCTCGACGTCGCCGGCATCCAGCAGCTCACGGATCCACGTCGACGAGACGCGGCGTCCGTCCTCCGCGCTCGCGACGTCGGCGACCTCTTCCACGGCGAAGCCGAGCTCCTGCCCCATCCGGCGCAGCAGCGCGACGTCCCCCGCACCCCCGCGCCCGAAGCGGAAGTCGCTGCCGACCAGCACCCGCTGGGCGCGCAGCCCCGCGACGATCACGCGTCGCACGAAGGCCTCGGCCTCCTCGGAGGCGAGGTCCTCGTCGAAGCGCAGCATGAGCGCCGCATCGATGCCCGTGCGCCCCAGCAGCTCGACCTTCTGCGTCATGCCGACGAGCGATCGCGGCACGCGCTCGGGCGCGACGATCGCGAGCGGATTGCGGTCGAACGTCACCGCGACCGTCCGGGCCTCGGTCGAGGCGGCGTCGACGAGCATCTTCTCGATGAGCGCACGATGGCCCGCGTGGACACCGTCGAACTTTCCGATCGCGATGACCGTCGGTCCGAAGTCGGCCGGCACCTCGGAGACGTCCTGGAACAGGATCATCGGACCGCCTCTGCGGGCGCCTCGGTCGCGACGGCGGGCGGGGCTGCGCGGTGCGTGATGAGCCACCACAGACCCAGGAACGGCAGCACGAGCGGGATGAACAGATACCCGTTGCCGAAGTGCGACCAGACGGTCGCCTCGGGGAACAGCTCGGGCACGATGAACGAGACGGTGCCGACGACCAGAACGCCGACGAGCTCGAAGGCGATCGCCACCCAGGCGACGCGGTACCAGGCCTCGCTGCGAGAGAAGATCAGAGCGAGCGTGGCGAGGATGTAGACGACCGCGGAGGCGGCCGACAGCGAGAAGGCCAGCGGCGCCTGCTCGAACCGCTCGACGATCTGCACGAACGATCGACCGGTGGCGGCGAGCGCCATCACGGCATAGACGATCACGAGAACCCGGCCGATGCCGGTCATGCGGCGCGAGGGCTTCGTTTCACTCATAGCCCCTCAAGTCTAGGCGCGTGCGCCCGGGCGACCACCGGATGCTCAGGCGACCTGGATCGTCCAGATCACCTGCATGCGCCACACCATCACGGCGATGGACAGCGCGACGACGCCCATGATCACCGTGCTCCAGCGGCTGCGCTCGATCAATGCCCACGCGACTCCGGCGGCCGGGAGCAGGACGGCCGACACGAGGTACGTCCAGAACTCCAGCACGCTGCCCGTCGGCGGATTGCCCGCGAACGGCGCCACGACCGCGATCACGACCTGCACGATGAGCAGCAGCTGGACCAGCGCGAGCGCGCCGACGCTGACGTCGCTGGGGCGCCTCCCGGCGAGGCCGAGCACGACGCCCAGCAGCCCGGCGACGACCGCGACGACGAGCTGGACGATCGTGAACCACAGGATCACGCCGGCACCTCCGGCATGTTCATGGCGCTCTTGAGCGCGTCTCCGCGGCGCTCGACGATTCCCACGAGCGCGCCGTCGGGACCGATCGCGGCCGCGTTCGCGCCCGTGATGCGGCCCGCCGCGCCATCCAGGCGCTTGCCGTGCCGCAGATCGCGCGCCTCGTCGGCGCTGACGTCCAGCCGCCCGAGCACGCGCGCTGCCACCTCGGCCGGCTCGAGGATGGCGGGCTGCTCCGCCAGAGCGTCGAGGGTGTGCGCGTCTTCGAGGAAGAACGGTCCGATGCGCGTGCGACGCAGCATCGTGAGATGCCCCCCGACCCCGAGACCGGCGCCGAGATCGCGCGCGAGGGCCCGGATGTACGTGCCCGACGAGCAGTCGATCGTCGCGTCGACATCGACGAAGCCATCCGTGCGCCGGATCGCCCGCACCTCGAACCGATCGATGGTCACCTCCCGGGCCTTCAGAGCGACGTCCTGGCCGGAACGAGCCAGGTCGTAGGCCCTCCTGCCGTCGACCTTGATCGCCGAGAACGTGCTCGGCACCTGCGAGATCGCGCCCGTCAGCTCGGCGGACCCGCCGGCGATCCGCTCGTCAGAGACGGACGCGAGCTCGTCGGATCCGGACGTCGACACGATCTCGCCCTCGGCGTCGTCGGTCGTCGTCGCCGCCCCGAGGCGGATCGTCGTCTCGTACGTCTTGTCGAGGCCCACCAAGTACGTCAGCAGGCGCGTCGCGCCCTCGATGCCGAGCACGAGCAGGCCGGTGGCCATGGGGTCGAGCGTGCCGGCGTGCCCGATCTTGCGGGTGCCGAAAGCCCGGCGCGTACGCGCGACGACGTCATGGCTGGTGATGCCGCCCGGCTTGTCGACGAGCAGGATGCCGGACGCGGAACGCATACCCCCCAGCGTACGTCTCCGACGGGACCGGCCTGCGAAGCGGCGCAGACGGCGCCGCAGCGAACCCGGCGCCCGTAGGCTTTCTCGGTGACCGACTACCGCTCAGCCCACACGGCCGACATCCCACCTCTCGTGCTCTACGCGATCCTGCGGCTGCGGGTCGACGTGTTCGTGGTCGAGCAGGAATGCGCGTACCCCGAGCTGGATGGCCGCGACATCGAGCCGACCGCCGTGCAGCTGTGGGCCGAGGAGGCCGGAGAGGTGATCGCGACCCTGCGGCTGCTGACAGACGGACCGGATCGCCGGATCGGCCGAGTCGCCACCGCAGCGCGCGCCCGCGGCCGCGGTGTCGCCGCCGACCTCATGCAGCGCGCGCTCGCAGAGTGCGAGGGTGCGGTCGTGCGGCTGGACGCGCAGGCGCACCTGGCCGGTTGGTACGCGCGCTTCGGCTTCGCACCCGACGGACCGGAGTTCCTCGAGGACGGCATCCCGCACGTGCCGATGATCCGCGTCGCCTAGGCAGCCGCCGGCCCGTCAGGAGCAGGCGGCCGCGCGGGTGCCGGGCTGACCCATGCTTCGGGTCCGCATTCGGGGACACCGGTCCCGGCCGGCCTCTCCCCGCCACCTACGCTGGAGGGATGCCCGCTCTTCCGCTCGCCGCGCGCCTGATCCCCTGGTTCGCGCGCGAGAAGCGGGACCTGCCATGGCGGGCGCCGGGCTTCGGCGCGTGGGGGGTGCTCGTGAGCGAGTTCATGCTGCAGCAGACCCCCGTGAACCGCGTGATCCCGCATCTGAAGGCCTGGCTCGAACGCTGGCCGACGCCGACGGCGCTCGCGGCGGATCCGCCCGCCGAGGCCGTGAAGCAGTGGGCGAACCTCGGCTATCCGCGGCGCGCCCTCTGGCTGCACCGCGCGGCGGTGGAGATCCGCGACCGACACGACGGCGTGGTGCCGCGCGAGATCGACGCGCTGCTCGCCCTCACCGGCATCGGCGACTACACCGCCCGGGCGGTCGCGGCGTTCGCGTACGGCGACCGTCATCCGGTCGTCGACACCAACACGCGCCGCGTCATCGCCCGCGCCGTGCAAGGGCGAGCGCAGCCCGGCCCGCCGCACCGGCGCGACCTGACCGACATGGAGGCGCTGCTCCCGCACGACCCGGCGGACGCCGCCGTGGTGAATGCCGCGGCCATGGAACTCGGGGCGGTCGTCTGCACGGCGCGCTCACCGCGCTGCGCCGTGTGCCCCCTCGAGGACGTGTGCGCCTGGGTGCTCGCCGGCCGTCCGGACACGCCGGATCTGCGCCGCCGGCAGGCCAGGTACGAGGGCAGCGACCGCCAGGCGCGCGGCGCCGTGCTGCGCGCCCTGCGGGAGCGGGGCGCGCAGCCTCAGGACCACGTGCTCGCGGACTGGCCGGATGCGCTCCAGCGGGACCGCGCCATCCTGAGCCTGCTGGACGACGGCCTCGTCGAGGTCGAGCACGGCGTGCTGCACCTGCCGCGGAGTTGAGCGGCCGGCGCGTCAGTCGCCGTCGACGTCCGCGTCGTGGGGCTTGACGTACGGATCGGCATCGCCCGCGTACTGCGCAGACGCCGCGATCCCGGCGACGGCTTGGTCGCGCTCGCGCGCCTCACGCAGCAGGGCGTCAAGATGCCCGGCGTTCTCCGGCAGGGCGTCCGGGATGAACTCCAGCGTGGGCGTCAGGCGGGTGTTCAGCTTGCGGCCCACCTCGCTGCGCAGCATGCCGGTCGCGGCCTTCAGCGCGGCCGCGCTGGAGGCGCGCTCCTCGTCCGATCCGTAGACCGTGAAGAAGACCGACGCGTGCTGCAGGTCGCCCGTGACGCGGACGTCCGTGATCGTCACGAAGCCGAGCCGCGGATCCCGCAGACCCTTCTCCAGCCGTTCCGCCAGGATCACCCGGATCCGATCCGAGAGCCTCGCCTGTCGTTCCTGACCAGCCATGGAGTCCTCCTTCTGTGTGTCCCCGTGGGATGAATCTCCGAGGGGACGGAACGGCCCTGCCGGGCGGCCGAAGCCGCCCGACAGGGCCAGTGTCTCAGAGTCTGCGCGAGAACCAGCCCGTTTCGACTCGTCGCTGCGCTCCTCGCTCGACGACCTACCAGCGGTCGCCTCGCGACGAGTGTCAGGAGCGCGGCTTCTCGATCATCTCCGTCGTCTCGATCTCGTCGCCGATCTGGATGTCGTTGTACTTGCCCAGGCCGATACCCGCCTCGAAGTCCGTGCGGACCTCGGTGACGTCGTCCTTGAAGCGACGCAGCGACTCGATCGCCAGGCCGTCGGCGATGACCACGCCGTCGCGGATGACGCGCGCCTTGGCGTTGCGCGTGATCGTGCCCGAGCGGACGATGACACCGGCGATGTTGCCGAACTTGGAGGAGCGGAAGACCTCGCGGATCTCCGCGACGCCCGACTGCACCTCCTCGTACTCCGGCTTGAGCATGCCCTTGAGCGACTGCTCCACATCGTCGATCGCGTTGTAGATGACCGAGTAGAACCGGATGTCGACACCCTCGCGCGATGCGGCCTCGCGGGCCTTCGCGTCCGGACGGACGTTGAAGCCGATGACGATCGCGTTGTCGATCGTCGCCAGGTTCACATCCGACTCCGTGATGGCGCCCACGCCGCGGTGGATGATGCGCAGCTGGACGCTCTCGTCGACCTCGATCTTGAGCAGCGACTCCTCGAGCGCCTCGACGGCACCCGACACGTCGCCCTTGATGATGAGGTTGAGCGACTCGACCTTGCCCTCCTGGAGAGCACGCGTGAAGTCCTCGAGCGACATGCGCTTGCGGGCCTTGGCCAGCTGGGCGTTGCGCTCGGCGGCCTCGCGCTTCTCCGCGATCTGGCGGGCCGTGCGGTCCTCCTCGGTCACGATGAACGTGTCGCCGGCACGCGGCACCGAGTTCAGACCCTGCACCTGCACGGGACGCGAAGGCCAGGCCTCCTCGACGTGGTCGCCGTTCTCGTCGATCATGGCGCGCACGCGGCCGTAGGCCGTGCCCGCGACGATCGCGTCGCCGACGCGCAGCGTTCCCGACTGGATGAGCACCGTGGCGACGGAACCGCGGCCCTTGTCGAGCTTCGCCTCGATCGCGACACCGCGCGCAGCCTTGTTCGGGTTGGCCGTGAGGTCCAGACCGGCGTCGGCCGTGAGCAGCACCGCGTCCAGCAGGTCCTGGATGCCGGTGCCCTGGCGGGCCGACACGTCGACGAACATGACGTCGCCGCCGTACTCCTCGGCGACCAGACCGTACTCGGTGAGCTGCTGACGCACCTTGGCGGGGTTGGCCTCGGGCTTGTCGACCTTGTTCACCGCGACCACGACCGGCACGCCGGCGGCCTGGGCGTGGTTCAGGGCCTCGACCGTCTGCGGCATGATGCCGTCGTCGGCCGCGACCACGAGGATCGCGATGTCGGTCACCTGCGCACCACGGGCACGCATGGCGGTGAACGCCTCGTGACCGGGGGTGTCGATGAAGGTGATCGCGCGCTCGATGTCCTCGTGCTCGGTCCAGATCTGGTACGCACCGATGTGCTGCGTGATGCCGCCGGCCTCGCCCTCGACCACGTTGGTCTTGCGGATGGCGTCGAGCAGTCGCGTCTTACCGTGATCGACGTGACCCATGACGGTCACCACCGGCGGACGGATCTCGAGGTCGTCGGCATCCTCGTCCAGGAGCTCCTGCTCGAGGTCGAGACCGAAGCCCTCGAGGAGCTCCTTGTCCTCGTCCTCGGGCGAGACCATCTGGATCTTGTAGCCGAGCTCCTCGCCGAGGACCTCGAAGGTCGCCTCGTCGAGCGATTCGGTCGCGGTCGCCATCTCACCCAGGTTGAACAGGATCGTGACGAGCGTTCCGGGCTGCACGACGTAGCCGCGCAGCGCCTCGAGCTTGTCGGCGAAGTCCGAGATGGACGCGCCGCGGCGCAGGCGGATGATCTCGCCGTTGCCCTTCTGGACGTTGACGCCGCCGACGACGGGCGCCGACCGCATCTCGAATTCCTGGCGCTTCGCGCGACGCGACTTGCGCTGCTTCGACTTGCCGCCGCCCTTGCCGAACGCGCCGGCCGTGCCGCCGCGTCCGCGGCCTCCGGGGCCGGGACGACCGGGGAAGCCGCCACCGGGCGCGCCACCGGGCGCACCGCCGGGACGGAAGCCGCCGCCGCCACCGGGGCGACCGGGGCCACCCGGGCGCTGCTGGAACGGAGCACCGGGACGACCGCCGCCACCACCGGGGCGACCCGGACGACCGGCGCCGCCGGGACCACCGGGACGCGGGGCACCCGGACGGGGTGCGCCGGGACGCGGCGGCTGGGGCTTCGGGATGTTGCCGGGCGACGGGCGCTGGCCCATGCCCTGCGCGGAAGCGAAGGGGTTGTTGCCGGGACGCGGGCCGGCGGGGCGCTGCCCCATGCCCTGCGCCGAGGCGAACGGGTTGTTGCCCGGACGCGGGCCACCGGGCTTGGGCGCGGGGCGCGGGCCACCGGGCGTGGGCGCGTCGGACGACGCAGCGGCGGCGGGCTTCTCGGCCGCCGGGGCAGGGGTGGATGCCGCGGCCGGCGCGGGGGCCGGAGCCGGCGCGGGGGCCGGAGCCGGCGCGGCCGGAGCGGGCGCCTGCTCGGCCTTGGGAGCCGCCGGCTTGGCCGGGGCGCCGGGCTTCGCGGAAGTCGCACGGGCCGGACCGGGGCGACCGGCGGGCTTCGCCGCGGGCGCCGGCTTGTCGGCCGCGGGCTTGGCACCGTCGGCCTCGAAGGCGGCACGCAGCTTGCGCGCGACGGGCGGCTCGATGGTCGACGACGGGCTCTTCACGAACTCGCCGAGCTCCTTGAGCTTCGCCAGGGCGACCTTGCTGTCGACGCCGATCTCCGCAGCGATCTCATGTACGCGTGGTTTTGCCACAATTCTCCTGTCTGGGCGGCCTACCCCGGACAGGGCAGACCTCTAAAGGCGGACGGGTCTCATTTCGAGCCGTTCACTTTGTTTCCATAGCCGTTCAGCCATTCCTCGAAGGTCTGCGTGTCAAGCGGGCCTGACACACGCAATGCTCGTCCGAAGGCGCGGCGCCTGAGGGCGTTGTCCGCGCACTCGCGAGTGGGATGAAGCCACGCGCCCCGACCTGGTGCCGCCTTCCGCTCGTCGATGACGAGCTCGAGACCGCGCGAGACCACTCGGATCAGAGCGGTACGGGGGGCACGCGTGCGACAGCCGACGCACGTTCGTACTGCATCCATCCTACCCTCTCTTCTCCGC